>NZ_PEMX01000039.1:0-44050 GCF_002759075.1 Pseudomonas sp. 382 | reverse complement strand
TGCATTCTTTATCGGCGCTTTGGTGGAAGGGGTGGGGCGATGTCTCCCACGGTCTGTACTGCTGCGAACAGTCAGAATCGGGCATTTAGTCCCACCACCCCTTCAAGTCTAACCATACAAGCGGGCGAGCCCGCGAAGAAGCCGGTACAGCCAACCCATGACTCAAAGCGGGCGCAGTAGCCCGAAGCGTTTGCGCAGGGCCCAGTCCAGCAACCGCCGTGGCAGCAGGCGGGCCATCAGTGGCAGCGCCGTGCTGCCATTGCCCAACCGCACCACACCCGGCACCGGAGACTTGCCAACTGCCGCCAACACCCCCTGGGCAAATTCCGCCGCCGACGTCGGCTTGTCCTGCGATGCCCGCGCCCGCGCCTGCACATGCTCGCGCAGCGGCCACCACGGCGAATCCGCCGCCAGCACCTGATCGGCCTGGCGCTGGGCATTGCTGGCGAACTGCGAGGCAATCGCCCCCGGCTGCACTTCCATCACCTGAATGCCAAACGGCGCCAGCTCCAGGCGCAGTGCGTCGCTCAGGGCATGCACGGCGGCCTTGGACGCGCAGTAGGCGCCGGCGAACGGCGTTACCAGCACCCCCGAGACGCTGCCGATATTAACCACCAGCCCGCGTGCACGGCGCAGCAACGGGAACAGTGCGCGGGTCACCCCGACAACCGCGAAGACATTGGTCTCGAACTGCTGGCGCAGGGCATCGACGCCGCCGTCGAGCAGCGGCCCCATGGCGCCGTAGCCGGCGTTGTTGATCAGGATGTCGAGGGTTTCAAGCTCCTCGGCCAGACGGGCCAGGGCCTCGCTGTCGTTCACATCCAGTTGCCGGGCGCTGAAGCCGGCGGCGTTCAGGCGCTCGACATCCTCAGCTTTGCGGGCGGTAGCCCAGACGTGGTGGCCGGCATCGCGGAAGGCGTCGGCCAGGGCGCGGCCGATGCCGCTGGAACAACCGGTGATCAGGACGGTGGGCATGTTTGAGGCCTGTTTTGCAGGTGGGGTTTGTTTAACCTGTGCCGGCCTGTTCGCGGGTAAACCCGCTCCCACAGGGATGTCGCCGAGCCTGGGGGCAGCGCTGTACCTGTGGGAGCGGGTTTACCCGCGAAAGGGCCGGAACAGGCGCTGGACTAGTTGGCAAATGTACCTTGCAGATGCTCTGCACGGAATTCCAATGTCTGTGGGCGGTATCCCGAGCGCAGCGGGGGCAGAGGCAAGCAGTCCTGCCACTCGGCCCCTGGCTGCAACTCACCCGGGCCACGGTAGCGCGGTGCGTTATAGGTGTTTTCCGCCAGGTTCACGGTATCGCCCGGTGCATACGCCGCTACGCGCCAGCGCAGTTCGGTCAATGGCACTTCGTTACCGTTCTTCATGCGCACCTGCAGCGCACGGTCGGCAGGGCAGTGTTCGGGGGCATAGCTCAGGCGCAATTCCAGGCGTGCCAGTTGCGAGGCTTCGCGGTTGTCCTGCCAGAAGACCAACAATGCCACCAGGCCAAGGCCACAGATTGCGGCCAGGCTAATCGGCAGGGCCTTGGCCGGGTAGCGCAACAACAGCACCAGCCAGGTGAGGATGAGAAAGGCACCGATGATCATGGGGCAGGCAGACCTTGGTTGCGCAGGTCTGACCATCGTAGCGCCAAAACGGGCTGGCCTCAAAAGGAAGGGGCCGCTTTGGCGGCCCCTTGGGTGTTGCTTTACTGCGCGATGGTTTTCACCGAAACGCCACGCTCGATCGGCGTCGAAGTCCGCCCATAGACATCCTCGAAGCGCTCGATGTCGTCTTCGCCCAGGTAGCTGCCAGACTGCACCTCGATGATCTCCAGCGGGATCTTGCCGGGGTTGCGCAGGCGGTGGATCGAGGCGATCGGGATGTAGGTCGACTGGTTCTCGGTGAGCAGGAACACGTTCTCGTCACAAGTCACCTCGGCAGTGCCGGACACCACGATCCAGTGCTCGGCGCGGTGGTGGTGCATCTGCAGCGACAGGCTGGCGCCTGGCTTGACGGTGATGTGTTTGACCTGGAAGCGGCCGCCCATGTCCACCGAGTCGTACGAGCCCCACGGGCGATACACTTCCAGGTGGTTCTGGGTTTCGCTGCGGCCCTGCTCGTCGAGGGTCTTGACCATCTGCTTGACGCCCTGGACCTTGTCCTTGTGGGCAATCATCATCGCGTCCTTGGTCTCGACCACGACGATGTTCTCCAGGCCGATCACCGACACCAGCTTGCCGTTGCCGTGGATCATGCAGTTGCGGCTGTCCTGCACCACCACGTCGCCCTTGGTGACGTTGCCGTCGGCGTCCTTGTCGTGCACTTCCCACAGCGACGACCAGCAGCCGACATCGCTCCAGCCGGCCGACATCGGCACCACGCAGGCACGCTGGGTCTTTTCCATCACCGCGTAGTCGATGGAGTTGTCCGGGCAGCAGGCGAAGGTGGCTTCGTCGATGCTCAGTACATCGCCGTCTTCCTGGCTGCGCTCAAGGGCCAGCAGGCAGGTATCGTAAATGTCGGAGTCGTGCTTTTTCAGCTCTTCAAGGAAGCGGCTGGCGCGGAACAGGAACATGCCGCTGTTCCAGAAGTAGCCACCAGCGGCGACGAACTCGGCGGCGCGCTTCTCGTCGGGCTTCTCGACGAACTGGGCAACCCGGGCCACGCCTTCGGGCAGCAGCGCGTCCTGGCTGGAACGGATGTAACCGTAGCCGGTTTCCGGCTTGGTGGCCGGCACACCGAACAGCACCATCTCGCCGCGCTCGGCAGCCACGGTGGCCAGGGCCAGGGCACGTTGCAGGGCCTTCTGGTCGTCGATCACGTGGTCGGCGGGCAGCACCAGCATCAGGTCGTCACGGCCTTCGTTGACCAGCTTCATGGCGGTCATCGCCACGGCTGGCGCGGTGTTGCGCCCGAACGGCTCCATCAGGATGCCTTGGGTTTCCAGTTTCAGGGCCGCGAGCTGCTCCTGGACGATGAACTTGTGGTCCTTGTTGCAGACCACGATCGGCGCGTCCATGCCTTCGAAGCGCAGGCGCTCGATGGTCTGCTGGAACAGGGTGTGTTCACCGGTCAGCGCCAGGAACTGCTTGGGGAACTGCTTGCGCGACAGAGGCCACAGACGGGAACCGCTACCACCAGAAAGAATTACCGGGATCATCATGTTTCTCCAATAGTCGTTATGAGGCAGGGGGATCAGTTGCTAGCCACGGGGCGAGTTACCCACACCGGCGACAAGTTGCCGCCGGAACCCGTTACGTACAGCACGGCCGCTTCGCCACGCTCCAGGGCGACCGGTTTCAGGTCGCTGACTTTCTTGTTGCCTTCGAACAAGGCCAGGTTGACCTTGACCGGATTGATTTCACGCTCGCCGCGACCCTTGGTGGCCACCGACGGCACCACTTCAGTCTTGCCGTCGGCGGTTTTCAGGGTCACCGCCTGGTCGCTGAGGTTCTGCACGCGAACCAAGGCTTTCTGCTTGTTCTTGAACGGTGGTTCTTCGATCAGCTGTGGGGTGCCGCTGGCGCTGTTGACCAGGGTGTAGTACTTGTCCGCCGCCAGCTTCACCGGCACGCTCTTGCCGCCGACCTGGGCGGTGTAGTCACCACCGGGCAGGAAGCTGAAGTCGCTGCTGGCCTGGGCGCCGACCTGCTTGATCTGGGTGTTGCCGACGCTGGCCGCAGCCGGGGCGCTGGAGGCGTTGTACAGGCGCACGAAGGTCGAGCCTTTCGGCGCGCTCGGGCCGTACAGCGCGGCGTCGGCACCGGCGAAGGCCTGCATGGAAGCAAGGGAAAGGCCGGCCGCGAGGGTGAGGGCTTTGGCAATGGAAGTTTTGGTAGTCATGTGCATTTCCTCTCTATCGATCAGTGATTCGTCCGGGTGGACGACAAGGCCAGGTTTTCTTCGGATTTACGTGAGTTCTTCAGCTGTGCGATCCACTGCGGATCGAAGCTGCTGAGGTCATTGGTCATTGGCAGATAACGCTCGGGGAATTCCCACACCACCACTTGTGGCGCGGCGTTCTTGAAGGCATCGCTCTGCAGATACTTGAGCATCGGCAGCAGCGGGCCGTGGCCGTCTTCGGCGTAGTTGGCGACGTCGCTGTGCAGCGCCTGCTGCAACGCGCCGAGGAAGTTCCAGTGCGGGTTGGCGCTGTAGCTGGTGCCCACCAGGGCGACCGGGATCTGGTTATCGGCGAACAGGGCGTCGCCGCCTTCGCCTGCGGTTTCGGCAGGGCGGGTCGTGCGTTGCTGCAGGTTGTCCGGGGTCGGCAGCAGGTTGCTGAACAGGGGGTCCAGGGGCAGGAAGTTGGTCAGGTCACCCTTGTACGGGGTGGAGCTGCCCGCTTCGGTGATAAAGGTCTGCGGGGCGCCGTTGAGCAGGTTCTGGCGGCTGACGGCCTCGGCCAGCGCCTGCGCCGCCACTTCGGCACCCATCGGCGTCCAGTGGGTGTCGGTACGCAGGAATACCTGACCGCGGCCCTTGGCCTGTTCCAGGGCTGCCATCAGGTCAGGGGCGAACACGTTGGCCTGGCGTGCCTGGGCATGGAACCGGTTGTACAGGTCGTCGTGCAGGCTGGCCGGTTGCTGCTTGCCGATGTACTCGGAATACACCCGTGCCTTGGCCGGAATGATCGCCAGCACCAGCTGGCTGCCATGCTTCTGCAAGGTGTCGCGTACCCCGCGGATCAGTGCCAGGTTGTCTTGCATCTGTTGCTCGGCACCGGCGCTGGGCTTGAACTCTTCGTCGCTGAACAGCCACTGGTCGCGGCCCAGCACCACGCCTGGGCGGCCTTCGTTGAACAGCTTGAAGTCCAGTGCGGCCCAGAGGTTGGTGCCCAGGCGCTTGATCGGGAACTGGTCGTCGTAGTGAGTTTCGGCGGCCTTGGCCAGCTTGCCGTTGAGCAGGGTCATCTGCTCGGTACGGTGGAAGCTCTGGAAGCCACCGGTGGACCAGGCGCCCATGCCCACCAGCAGGCCGAGGAACGACAGGGAATAGGTGACGCGTAATGTCCGGGTCATTTCATCCACCTCAGAACTGGAAGTACAGGAACGGCGAGTAGCTCTGCGCCGAAAGCTTGAGGATCGAGGCCACGAACAGCAGCAGGATCAGGGCGCGGGTCATCACCCGGGTCCAGTCCAGGCCGATCGAGCCATCGGCGTTGACCTGGGCCGGGGTGCGCACGGCTGCTGCCGGCGTGGCGTTGCGGTAGAAGTCGCGCAGGCCGAAGAACGCCAGGGTGAGGTAGGCGATCACCAGGGTCGCCACCTGCAGGCCGGTGAGCTGGGCGCGGTTGAGCTCCGACAGCTGCCAGTCGCCGAAGCTGAACATGGCGCCGTACATGCGGGCGGCGACGTGCAGGTTCTCAGCACGGAAGATCACCCAGCCGACCACTACCAGCAGGAAGGTGAAGGCCCATTTGACCGGGTTGAAGCGCTGCGGGTTGGTGTCGATGCCCAGCGCCCGCTCGATCGCCAGCCACATGCCGTGCCAGGCACCCCAGATGATGTAGGTGAAGTTTGCGCCGTGCCACAGGCCGCCCAGCAGCATGGTCAGGAACAGGTTGCGGTAGGTGTTGAAGGTGCCTTTGCGGTTACCGCCCAGGGTGATGTACAGGTAGTCGCGCAGCCACGTCGACAGGCTGATGTGCCAGCGCCGCCAGAACTCGGTGATCGACTGGCTGATGTACGGCTGCTTGAAGTTCTCCATGAAGCGGAAGCCCATCATCAGCCCCAGGCCGATGGCCATGTCGCTGTAGCCGCTGAAGTCGAAGTACAGCTGCGCGGTGTAGGCCAGAGCGCCGAGCCAGGCGTCGCCAGTGGTCGGGTTCTGCAGCGCGAAGCAATGGTCGGCCACCACCGCCAGGGTATCGGCGATGAACACCTTCTTGATGAAGCCCTGCATGAAGCGGGTGCAGCCTTCGGAGAACTTGTCCAGGGTGTGGGTGCGGTTGTTGAACTGGTCGACCAGGTCCTTGAAGCGCAGCACGGGGCCGGCGATCAGGTGCGGGAAGATGGCCACGAACGCGGCGAAGTCGATCAGGTTGCGGGTGGCCGGGGTGTCGCCGCGGTACACGTCGATGATGTAGCTGATCGACTCGAAGATGTAGAACGAGATACCGATCGGCAGCAGCACGTGGGTGAGGATGAACGGTTCGAGGCCGAACGAGGTGATGATCGCATTGAGGCTTTCGACGCCGAAGTTGGCGTACTTGAAGTAGCCGAGGATCGCCAGGTCCACGCCCACGCCCAGCAGCAGCCAGCGTTGGGCCGGCTTGGTACGCACGCCGGCAGCGCCGACTTTCAGGCCGATCCAGTAGTTCCACAGGGTCACGCCGGCGAACAGGGCGAGGAAGTCGACCCGCCACCAGGCATAAAAGATGTAGCTGGCGACCAGCAGCAGCAGGTTGCGATAGCGTTGCCCGCTCAAGTAGTACAGGCCGAGGAAAACCGGCAAGAACAGGAACAGGAACACGTTGGACGAAAAGACCATCCCGGTTCTCCTTTTTTGTTCACAGCATCCGGGGCACAGCGCCCCCCAACCCCCCCGGTAAAAAAACCGGAGGAAACCGTTGTTACTTCAATACTGCTGGCGAGGGCTTCGCCCTCGTATCGCGACGCAAGGCCGCTCCCACAGGTACCGCGCATCCCTTGTGGGAGCGGCCTTGTGTCGCGATGGGGCGCGAAGCGGCCCCAATCCAGGCGACACCTACTTCTTCGATTCCGCGCTCGGGTCATAGACCCGGGTCATGTCGCCGCCGAGCCTGAAACTGTTGAACGGCTGCATGTGCTGCTTGCGCTGCAGGGTGTCGCCGACGCAGTGGTACAGCGCGCACCAGGGCTCGAGCCAGGAGTACTTGCTGTCCAGCTTGAGGTCGGTCAGGTCCTGTTTCTCGCCGGCCCGTTCCTTGAAGTGGCTTGGATCGCGGGCACCCGCCAGCACGCCTTCGCCCAGGCGTTGCAGGGCGAAGTTGTTCTCGGCGCGCAAGTCCACGCCGTTGGCCTGGGCGAAGCTGGCGATCATCGCCAGCGGCGGCAGGGCATAGTTGTGATAAGCCAAGGCACGCTGCTTGCGCTTGACCTCGTTGGGCAGGAAGCCCTGTTCGTCGACCTGGTTGGCGCCGATCTTGTATTCCTTCACGGCCCAGTCGAACAAATCACGGCGGTCGGTGGCGACGGCGGTGGCCATTACCGACCAAGCCGCCCAGTAGCTGTGGTTGTTGATCTTCTCCAGCGGCAGGTCACTCCAGTCGCGCACGGTCTGCTCGGCGAGGCGGGCGAACCACTTCTCGATCAGCTCGGCCTCGGCCTGGTGCGCGGCCAGCGGCTGCGAGTTGGAAAACTTCAGGCGCAGCCACGAACCGCTCATGCTGCCCAGCGCCCATTTGCGCATGGACTTGCCGGTGTGGTTGTAGTCGGTGGACAGCAGCGCATTGGCGCGTGCCCAGGTACCGAGCCAGGCCAGGGTGCAGTCGAGCTGCGCCGGGCGACCGTCGCGCATGTACTGGCCGACCATCTTGCTCACACCCTTCTCGAGCGTGGTGATGTCTTCGGTGGACTTGCGGAAGGCTTTTTCCGAGGCAACGTTGAGTGTCGCCCGGGCCTTGTCCGAGCCTTCGTACTTGCTGCGAAACTGCAGCGCGCCGGTATACGGCTTGGGGGCTGGCTCGCAGCGGAAGTTGCCGTCACTGGTCTTCAACTTTTCGATGCCCTCGTAGTAACCCTGCGGGGGCACCAGTGCGGCCTGTGCGGCGCTGCCAAACAGGGCGAGGGTAAGCAGGGCGGGGCTGAAAATTCGCTTGAGCATGGTCATGGTCGCCTCACTGGCCAGCCTGCGCAGTCTGCGCGGGCACGGCAAAGTTGTTGCGTTTGCAGAGCTTGGCTTCGACTTTCTGCGTGCCTTGTTCCGGGCCCTGGACTTCGAAAGCCAGCAGGCTCTGACCGGCCCAGTCTTCGTCTTCGCGCATCTGGAAGACGAAGCGGCCGTCGGTGTCCGAGGTCTCCGGTTTTTCCAGCTTGATGTCTTCGTGACGGCCATTGAGGTACCAGAGCGTGGCCTGCAGCACCTTGACCGACGGATCTTCGAACTTGACGTCCATCTGCATGTTGCGGTTGATCAGGTCCTTGATCACGCCGCCCTTGCCATTGACCATCAGCTCGTTCTTGCCGGGCTTGAGGGTGGCGCTGGCGCTCATCAGGGCTGGGCGATCGTCGCAGCCGTCGTCGAGCAGGGCGAGGATCTGCCGCCAGATGGTTTCCTGGTCCAGGCGGTACAGTGGCGAGAATTCCCAGATGAGGATCTTCGGTGGGTTCTTCTGGAATTCTTCACTGCCCAGGTACTGGATCATCGAGCCCTCCAGGCCGCCACCGGGGAAGGCGACGTTGAGCACGTCGGCGCCGATGTACTGCTCCAGGAAACCCGAGAAGTTGTAGTTCTTGCCACTGTGGCTGGTGCCGACCAGGGTGATCTGGGCGTTGCCGCTGTCACCGAACAGGTCGTCGCCGCCGCCGGTCGAGCCTTTCGGCTCGGTGGTGAACTGGTCCATGTACTGCACGGCGTAGCTGGTGCCGCAGAGCTGGCCGGCAACGTTGTGCAGGGTGCCGGTCTTGCCCATGCGCCCGGACTTGTGGGTTTCGAATTCCTTGCGCGGGATGCCTTCGAAGGCCGGCATCTTGTGCACGGTTTCGGCCACGATCTTCGCGGCGCGCTCGGCGCCGTAAGGCGTCCAGTGCTGGTCACCACGGAAGTAGAAGTCCTTGCCCTGGTCAGCGGCGGCCAGCTGCTCGTTGGTCAGCGGCGACAGGTCGGGGACGTTGTAACCCATGCTGGCGAAGCGCTTGAGCATGGCCTGGTAGTTGCCCAGTGCCTTCTGGTAATCGAAGGCGGCTTTCTCTTCTGGATTGAGCATGTTGCGGTTCACCAGGCCACGGGTCGGCTGGTAGACCACGACCAGTTCCACGCCGCGCTTCTTGAACGCATCGTGCACCTGCTGCAGGCGTTTGTAGCCGGCCGGGGTGGTATTGAACTCGGTGCGCAGGTCTTCGCGGGTACGGAACAGCCAGTCACCCTGGGCCTGTACCAAGGTGGTGAAGTTCTGCTGGTAGCGGGTGGTGTAGCGGCTCGCGTCATGCGCCTCGGGGCACAGCTGGCAGCAGGGCTCGGCGGTGAAGGTCGGGGCCTTCACTTCGTCGGCGCGCACGCCCTGGCTGATGGCCAGGAGGGCGGCGGACAGGCCCAGCAGTTTCATCAGGTGTGGAGTCATGGTCTGGGCTTCCTTAATCGATCATTTCGGTCTGGCGTTCGACCGGGTCGATCAGCACGGCCTTCTGCTGGCGCACCAGCAGGTCGAGAATTTCGTCCTGGCGTTCGCCAAGCACGCCGTTGAGGCTGATGCCGCTGGCTTTGCGCGGGGCGAGCATGGATACCTTGTACAGCTCGACCGACAGCGGCGAGTCGATCGACAGCGGGCCGGAACCGTTGGCCGACAGCTCGCCGCCGACCACGATCAGCGACACCTTGGTGTCGAACGGGTCGAGAGCGATGTCGCGGTCGGTATCGGACAGGTCCTTGATGTGCCCGTACACGCCGACCAGGCCGTTGGCCATGGCGATGTTCTCGTACAGGCGAATGTTCACGCTGTTGCGCACGCGGATGCCGTGGCGACGGTTGTTGATCAGCTTGTTGCCCCAGATCAGGTTGTCGCCGCTCTCGTACAAGGTGATGCCGTCGGTGTGGTTGCGGTAGATCTCGTTGTAGGCCACCAGGTTGTTGACGCTGTTACGGTCGATCACCACGCCGGAAAGCTTGTTGTCGTAGCTCTTGTTGTTGATGATCCAGCTGTCGTTGACCTCACGCGAAACGATGATGCCGTGCTTCTTCTTGGTGCCGTACACGGTGTTGCCCGCGATGATCAGGCGGTGCGAGCGGTCGTGGGGGTCGATGCCGTAGACGATGTTGTCGTGGTAGGTGTTGTCCTTGACCACGAAGTCGGAGGTCTCGTAGCAGTAGAAGCCGTACCACATGTCACTGAATGTCGAACCGATGATCCAGCCGGTCGGTTCCGCGCGGCCCATGCGCTTGGACATGTTCGGTGTGTACTGCGAGATGCTCACGCCATACGACTTGGACTTGGCATAACCGAAGCTGGCCATCGTGGTATTGACGATGTAAGTCTCGGTTCCACCCCACGACAGCAGGAAGGGGCGGAATTCCTTGGGCGAGCGGAAGGTCGCCGGACCGTTGTCCTTCTCGCGCCAGCCGATCACCTGGGTGTCGGTGACGAACAGCTTGCCGTCGTTGACCAGGAACGAACCGCCTTCCTGGGACAGGCGCAGTTGCTTGACCTTGCCGTCGATCTCGAGAATGCCCTTCTGCCCGACCACGATCGGCAGGCGCGCCAGGTAGACGCCCGGCTCGACTTCGCTGAGGTACTGCTTGGGCACCTTCTTGCTCAGCTCGACCAGGTCGACATGGCCGTCATCGATGAAGATCGCCTGAGGAATGCCGTGCTGGCGCTGCACCCACTCGGCGGCCTTGTTGTCGCCGCCGACGAATTCCTTGAGGGTGTCCTCCTGGAACATGCGGCGCAGGCTGACCTTGCCTTTGTGGCGGCGGTCGATCTTCTTCTGCACGGCCTGCGCGGTGTAGCCGGTGAGGTCGGGCAGTTTCGGCGGGTCCATCTGCAGCGGCTCGATCGGTGCGCTGGCCACAGTGTAGGTCTTGGCCTGCTGCAGCTCCTTGGCGATCACCTGGGGCTCTGCGGCGACGGCCAGGTGGCTTGCCAGCAGCAAAGCGCTGGCAAGGAGGCTGGGACGGATGTGCGGGTGAAGGTTCATCAGGGGTCTCCCGGCCTCAGAAGCGCCAGATCACGTCGACGAAGGCGCGGTGCATGTACGAGTCCGCTTCCTTGCCATAGGCATCGCCTGGCTTGAACACGCCGGCACGCAGGCGCACCAGGGCGGAAGGCTCGTCGATCGCCTGGCTCATCGAGGCCGGCAGCAGGCCTTGCTTGAAGTACTTGGTGACGACCACGTCCATTTCCTGGCCCAGGTCTTTTTCGCCATCGACCAGTTGGCGGTTCACGCCGTTGTCGTCGACCACTGCATTGATGCCGCTGGAACCGATGTTCTGGTTGCCGTCGACACGCCAGAACTTGTGATAGATGAGGCTGGCGTCGTAGTCGTCGCGCAGCTGCCAGGAGGCGAACAGGGTGGCCGCCTGGAGGTTGCCCAGCTCGCCGCGGAAGGCTTCGCCGAAGCGGTGCACGCGCGAGCGGGTGCCGGTGAAGTTGGAGCGGTTGCTCTCAAGGCCAGTCTGCTCGAAGTTGTTCGAACCGTCGTCGCCGCCGCCACCGCTACCACGGGCGTAGGCCGCACCGACCTGCCATTGCGGGTCCAGGCGCAGGCGGATGCCGAGGTCGGTGGCCCAGGCATTGACATTGCCGCTCTGCTTGCCGGTGGCCACGGTCTGGTCGCCGACAGTCTGGCTGCTGAGGGTGTCGCGGTCACCGGTCAGCCAGGTGACGCTGCCCCAGTAGTTGACGGTGTGGTCGTTGCGCCAGTTGTAGGCGTCGCTGTTGGCTTCCAGGCCCAGCCAGGTGAGGTCGCCGGTGCGGGTCTTGTCCAGCGCGTCGACGGTTTCGCCCGGGTTTTTCAGGCTGCCGCTGTCATGGGTGTGGTGGGCGCGCAGGCCGACCCAGTGGCCAGGGGTCCACTGCGTGGCGACGTTGCCGTAGATGTGGGTGCGGTCCTTGTCTTCCGGGGCCAGCTCGGTGAGGTCGGTACGGTATTCGCTGAAGCGCTGGGCAACGCCCAGGTCTGCCTTGAGCAGGGTGGTGTCGAAGGTCCAGTTCAAGGCTTCGATGTTGGTGTCGCGCCACATGCCATCGTCGCTGCGCAGGCGCTGGCGGCCGAGGCGCAGTTGCTCGCCCGGGTAGGCAGTGAGGCCGCTGTAGCCGACCCAGAACTCGCGCATGGCCAGGTAGCTCTTGTCCTGCTTGCGGCCATCGGCGGCGGTGTCGGTGGTGGTGCCGTCGTCGTTCTGGCGCAGGGTATCGGTTTCGATGGTGTCGGTGGCGGTGACCGCCTGGCCCATGGCGTAGGCGCTCCAGTTGCCGCTCTCGCCGTACACCCAGGGGCGCAGGTCGAGGCCCAGGCCGTTGACGTCGCCGCCCGGACGGGTACCGAGGTCACGGTCGTCTTCCGATTGGCCGGTGATTTTCACATCAAGGCCGAAATTCTTCTGGGCGGTCATGTCCGCCAGGGTCGGGCAGGACCACAGCAGGGCGAAGCTCAGGCCAATGCCGGCTTTCACGAATGGATTGAGCGTCATAGCGAGTCCTCAGCTTCTACTTCTTTTTCGTCGTCTTGCAGCGCTTCGAGGGCCAAGGTGCTGGTGGCACCCTGGAGCATGCTGCCGCGCGCCTGCTTTTCCTGCGCCAGCAGGTTCTGCGCCTGGGTACGCTGGTCAGGCGTGAGTTGCTGGTCGAGCTGCTGCAGCAGTTCGCTGGACTGTGGTGTCGGGTTGACCTGGGACAGTTGGGCGAACACCCAGGCGTTGCCCGGCTGTGGACGGATGCCATGGCCTTCGCTGAACAGTTGGGCGAGGGCGTAGTCGGCGCTGTTCTGGCCGCCGCGGGCAGCAGCCAGCAGGTGGTCGACGGCCTTTTGCGGCTCGACATGGCCCAGGTAACCGCGGCGGTACAGCTGGCCGAGGTAGTAATGGGCGCTGATTTCGCCGGCGTCGGCGGCGGCCTGCAGGTGTTGCTCGGCCTTCTTGGCATCGGCTGGCAGGGTCTTGCCCTCGTAGTACAGGCGGCCCAGCAGCAGTTCGGCGCGTGGCTGTTCGGCCTCGCGGCCCTTGTCGATGTAGGCCATCAGCTGGTCGGTGTCGCCCAGTTCGGGGAAGTCGTACAGCAGCTGTGCCAGGCTGACCCAGGACGCCGGGTTGGCCGGGGCGACCTGTTCGAGCAAGTCCTTGGCGGTTTTCTCGTCGGTCTGGCCGAGGCTGCGGTCAGCCAGCACGCGGGCAACGCTGTCGACCCGGGTGGCCGGCACCGCGCCACGGCTGTAGGCGGATTTGAGCTGCCCAAGCAGGGCGGCCTGTTGATCGGCCTGGCCACGCTTCTGGTAAACGGTGGCCAGCTCGACGTAGCAGATGTCGGTAGCGTTCAGCGCGGCTTTGCAGATTTTCTCGACGTCGTCCAGGTGCTGGTCGTAGGTGCCCTGGGTGCGGTACAGCAGCACCTGGGCCAGGCCCGCTTCCGGGTTGCCGGCGGCGCGCCATTGGTCGATCTGCTGCTGCGCGTTGACCTTGGGGAAGCTCTGCGGGTAGGTCAGGTAGAGCATCGCCAGCGGGATCAGGGTATTGCCTTCACCTTGCCTGGCGGCGGCCTTGAGCAAGGTTTCCGCTTCTTCACGCTCGGCCTGCGTGCTGTCGGGCTTGGCTACCAGCAGGCGGCCAAGGCGTGCCTGGGCACGCGGCGAGGAAGGCGCGGCTGCGCGGTAGGTGGCTTCGGCCTCCTTGATTTTCGCCGGGTCGCGAGTGGCAACCTTGATGTCGGCCAAGCCCACTTGTGCGTCGCTGTAACCCAGGTCGGCCAGGGCCTTGTAGTTGCGCTCGGCCAATGCGGTGTCGCCGCGCTTGAGGGCTTCGTTGGCCAGGCGCTGGTCGGGCAGGCCCGCACAGCCGGCCAGGGCGACCGCGGCCGCCAGGGCACAGAGGCCCAGGCTTGCGCTTTTCTTATGGGGAATCATCACGGGATCCTCTTACAGACCGCGGGCCACGGCTTTGTCGATCAGCCAGTTCAGCGAAGGGCCACGGTCGCTGTTGACCGAAGCCGGGCGGCCGGCGAGCTCGGCAGGCATGGCGCTGTCGGGCTTGATCTGCACGCGGATGTCGGAGGCCAGGTCATCGCTGTTGAGGCTGGCGCTGCTGACGATCTGGCCGGTACGGACTTCGTCCTCGCCGGCCACCTGGAAGTTGACCCGGGTGCCTGGCTTGACCTCGTCGAACTGGCGGTAGCTGAAGCGGGCCTCGACCATCGGGGTTGTGGTGCGTGGCACCAGCTGGAAGATCGGCTGGCCCTTGGCAGCGTACTGGCCGTCGTCCACCAGCTGGCGCGTGACCACGCAATCGCAAGGGCTGGTCAGGGTGCCGGAGAGCTGCTTGCCGAACAGTTCCTCGATCTTTGCCGGTTCCAGCTGCGAGTCGTCCAGGCTGCCCTTGAGCATGTCCAGCATGCTGGTGGTAAAGCTGGCCAGCGGTGCGCCCTTGACGATCTGCCCACCGGTTTCGGCCAGGCTGTTGACGGTACCGTCGCGCGGCATGGTGACGGTGGTGGTCGGCACGGCAACCACGCCGGCTTCGGCATGGCTGATGAAGTACATGCCGTACAGCGATTTGGCGACGAAACCAAAGGCGGCCACGCCGACCACGAACACGCCGAGGGTTACCGTCACGGCCTTCAGGCGGCCGAAGGCGGACAGGCCGGAGCCACTGTCCTTCTGCTTGCGGGCCTTGGTGAAGTTGTCGCGCTGCAGGGTGCTGAGCACGTCGCCGACGGTGATCAGCTCACCCGACAGGTGGGTGGTGATGATGTGGCGCAGGGTGGCGATGTCGCGCGGTTCGAGGTTCTGGAACTGCGCGCCGGTGCGGCCGCTTTTGCTGTCGTGGGCGCGCACCTGGAATTCGATGTCCATCGACAGGCCGAGGTTATCGACCGTGAACTGCAGGCGACCGCGCAGCACTTCACCGACCGACAGTGGCTGTTGGGTGTGGAAGCTCAGGCCACCGGCGGAGAGGTCGTCGACCTTCACATCGTGGGCCTGGCGTTCTTTGTCGAGGAAACGCAGCTTGGCCGGGATGCGTACCCGGGCGTGTTGGCGCTGGGCTTCGGACTCATGCACGACGTTGACGTTCACGGCGGTATTCATCTTGGTTTGTTCCTGTTAGTTCCGATCCGGGTTGGGCTCACACGACCATGAACAGCACAGCGACGAAGATGCTGGCAGCCGAGAAGGTCATGGTCCGCGAGGACCAGGTGTTGAACCATTGTTGAAAACTGGCGAGGTCACGCTTGAGGGCAGTCGGTTGGCGGGTCCAGGACTGCTTGTCGAGGCGGAAGAACACGTAGATCTTCATCAGCGCGCCGACGATCTGGTTGTAATAGAGAATCAGCGGATAGGCCGGGCCGACGTTGTGGCCGGAGCACAGCAGCATGATGGTGAGGATCAGGCGGGTGATGCCGATCCACAGCAGGTACACCAGCAGGTAGCCCATGCCGAACTTGAGGCTGGCGATCACCGCCACGGTCAGCCCGAGCAGGCTGGTCCACATCGACACGCGCTGGTCGAACAGCACGATGCTGGTGAACAGGCCCAGGCGGCGCAGGCCGAGGCCCAGTGCACGGGAGTTCTGACGCAGGTTGTTGCCGTACCAGCGGTACATCAGCTTGCGGCTGGCCTTGAGGAAGCTCTTCTCCGGAGGGTGCTCGACCGTGTTGATCGCGGCGTCTGGCACGTAGAAGGTGTCGTAGCCCAGGCGCATCAGGCTGAACCAGCTGGACTTGTCGTCACCGGTGAGGAACTTGAAGCGGCCCAGGCGCCAGTGCATCAGCGAGTCGCTTTCGACGTCGGCGATGAACTCAGGGTTGGTCACGACGCTGGCGCGGAACATCGACATGCGCCCGGTCATGGTCAGCACGCGCTTGGACAGGGCCATCGAGCACATGTTGATGTGGCGCTGGGCGAAACGCAGCTTGTGCCACTCGCTCATGATGTAGCCGCCGCGCACTTCGCAGAACTCGTTGGTGGTCAGGCCGCCGACGTTGGGGAACAGCTTGAACCACGGCACTGTCTTGCGCACCACACCTTCGCCGAGCACGGTGTCACCGTCGATCACGGCGACCACGGCGTTTTCGTCAGGCAGCATCCGCGAGATGGCGCGGAAGCCGTAGGCCAGGCCGTCGCGCTTGCCGGTACCGGCAATGCGCACGATGTCCAGTGTGACGTGTGCGGGCGGGTTGTAACGGGCCCACAGGCTCTTTACCAGCAGTTCATCGGACATCTCCACCAGCGAGCAGACCACGGTGGTGGGGTAGCCGCATTCGATCGCCTCGCGGATCACCGAGCTGTACACCTGGGCGGTGGTCAGCGCTTCGATACGGAAGCTGGTGACCATCAGGTACACGTGCGACGGCGCGGCGGCATCGCCCATCTTCTGCACCTTGCGGCGCAGGTACGGGTAGACGCCGTAGAGGAAGATCATGCCGCGGATGAAATGGGTGGCGCCCATGGAATAGCGCCAGATGCCGACTGCGCCGACCAGGAAGATGAAGTGCTTCGACTGCGAGTCGAAGATATCGGCTGGCAGGGCCAGGGCGATCAGCATGAGCAGGCTCATGTAGAGCAGCCACCCGGCGCACTGCAACAGCACTGTCTGGAGCCTTTGCATGTTCAGCATCCGTCGAGAATTCGGGAAAGGGTGGGCAGCGATGGTGGGGAGGCCACCGCTGCCCGGTCGGGCATTACCAGCAAATGCCTTCGGTACGGCTGGTGGTGCAGGTTGGCTTGCTCATGAAGCCGACCAGGTCGATCACCTGCTTGCCTTCCGGCGCTTGCTCGGCAAGGGCGCGGAACTGCTCGTCACGGTTGCCCAGGACGATGATGTCGGCGTTGTCGATGACCTTCTGGAAGTCGGCGTTGAGCAGCGACGAGACGTGCGGGATCTTCGACTCGATGTACTCTTTGTTCGCCCCGTGGACGCGGGCGTACTCGACGTTCTCGTCGTAGATATCCAACTGGTAGCCCTTGCCGATCAGGCGTTCGGCCAGTTCCACCAGCGGGCTTTCGCGCAGGTCGTCGGTGCCCGCCTTGAAGCTCAGGCCGAGCAGGGCGACCTTGCGCTTGTCGTGGGCTTCGATCAGCTCGAAGGCGTTCTGCACCTGCGATTCGTTGCTGCGCATCAGCGAGTCGAGCAGCGGTGCACGCACGTCCAGGGAAGCGGCGCGATAGGTGAGGGCGCGCACGTCTTTCGGCAGGCACGAGCCACCGAAGGCGAAGCCAGGGCGCATGTAGTACTGCGACAGGTTCAGGACCTTGTCCTGGCAGACGACTTCCATCACATCACGGCCATCCACGCCGACCGCCTTGGCGATGTTGCCGATCTCGTTGGCGAAAGTGACCTTGGTGGCGTGCCACACGTTGCAGGTGTACTTGATCATCTCGGCCACTTCGATCGGCTTGCGGATGACCGGCGCGTCGAGCTCTTCGTACAGGGCTTGCAGCACATCGCCGCTGGCCTTGTCCAGTTCACCGATGACCGTCATCGGTGGGTGGTCGTAGTCCTTGATGGCGGTACTTTCACGCAGGAACTCCGGGTTCACGGCAACGCCGAAGTCGGCACCGGCCTTCTTGCCCGAGCAGTCTTCGAGAATCGGGATCACCACGTTCTTCACGGTGCCCGGCAGCACGGTGCTGCGGACCACGATGGTGTGGCGACGCTCGCTGTCGCGCAGCACATAGCCGATTTCGCGGCACACCGACTCGATGTACTCAAGGCCCAGGTCGCCGTTCTTCTTGCTCGGGGTACCGACACAGATCATCGACACGTCGCTGGCGCGGATGGCCTCGGCGAAGTCGGTGGTGCCACGCAGGCGGCCGTTGGCGATGCCTTGTTGCAGCAGTGCTTCCAGGCCAGGTTCGACGATGGGCGACTTGCCCTGATTGATCAGGTCGATCTTGGTCTTGGACACGTCCACACCAATCACGTCATGACCTCGCGCCGTCAGGCAGCCTGCACAGACCGCACCCACATAACCCAAACCAAAGATGCTGATACGCATCGCTATCACCTCATGTGTTTATCACGCCAGCTCTTCCGGAAAGAGCCGGACTGGGTTGATTAACAACAGTTTTCAGGCGCACGGATCCATGGGCGAAAGCTCACTTCGCCGAGCGCAGGCATGAATAAATCCGTCGCGCACAAAGTTGTGCACTAAAAGTTGGCAGTATTAAGCCAGTACTTAAAAGGCGTGCCCTGTAATGCAGCCGTCTTTATTGCAAAGCGCTACTTGGCGCCATGCTGTGCTTGTTTTTTCAAGTGGAAAAATCCTTTGAAATCAACCACTAGGACGAGTTTGAAAGGGCGCGTTACTCCTCTTTGAGCAGCGCCTGCGGGGGTTCCCGTTGCGTCTGCCAGATTATCGAAGCGGGTAGTGATACCTGCCGGTTGTCATCTGTAAGTCATCTCTCACACCGCAGGGGCAGGAAATTCGTTACGGCACTATGAGCGATGGGTCGTGGGAGAAGTTCCGAGGTGGGTTCCGCTTCGATGAAAGATTTCTAAATAATTTTTAAGTGGCAAATACTTTCAAATTGATAGCACGTTGCAGTTTCACCCCCGCGTAGAAAGGACGAAACTGAGGCTTGGTAGTGTTGTGCCAGCATGGAAAAAAATTTTTCAAAATTCGTCAAAAAAGTACGAACGGTCTTATGGCGTTCGGCGATAGCACCCTGTGTGATGTTTTTTTGGCGCCTGAAGATTGACTTGATGGCTTTCGCAGCTGCCCTGCAATGGGGCGCTGCTGGAAACATATCCGGTAACACACAAAGGCCATACTAAAGCTAAGGCTTTTTCGTCAGCTGCCGTTATTCCCTTTGGACGCTCTGCGCAGCTGTCCATGAACGAAGGAGCGTCCTGGGCAGCCTCTGGCCACTGGCCAACGAGGGCGTCTCATCCATCAATCACATGGAAGAGACGAGAGAAAGCTTATGAAGAAGACCACACAGGTTCTGATCGGCGGGGTATCGCTGCTGCTTGCTGGCATGGTGCAGGCAGGGCCCCCCGTAAATGTAACGTTCAAGAATCTCGGCGGGGGAGACGCCGAGCTTAAAATGGTAACTGCCAATGAAAGCAGTACCTACCAGATAGCCACTCCGAAGCCTGCCAACAAAGTAGCGCCGAAGATGCAGACCACGTTCGATGTGCAGCGTGTAATAAGTCCTGACGTCAATGCAGCAATGGTACGTTATACCCTGGGTCGTAAGACGTGCGCGTTTGGGACCTCTTTCCAGATGAGACTTTTACCAGGAGGCTTCAAACAGCCGGAGTGGACCAAGACAGCGACCCCGAGCGGAGGGGCGACCTGCACAGCGAACATTACGCGTACCAATGCCGATTACTCATGGTCAGTGGAATTCACCATGAAGTAATTTGCATCTTTTGATTGGCGGCAGCACGCACCTTTCTGGTCCGCGTGTTGCTGCCGAACGGCGGGTATTTTCGGGTGGGGTGATATATGCAACTTCCAATAAATACGGTTTTTGCAAAAACAGAAATGACAGAAACGCTGCCGGTAAGGCGAGGCCAAAGTGTTGAGGAAGAGCCACAGGTCCAGGCTCTTGCAAGTGCCCACAAGGCAGAGGAATCAACGCTTTCAAGCCTTTCTCGTCAGCTCAGCGCTGCAGCGCAACGCGCGGCGATTCGAGACAGTCAGCTTTCTCGTAGCGAACTGTCGGCATTGGCTTCACGCGTGCTGGATAAACTGACGGGAGCAAGCTACTTATTCAGCAAGTCATCTTACGATAACTTTCTACCCGATACCGATGATGTGGAGCTGTTAGAGCGGGCGCAACAAGCTAACGATTTTGCTAATGGTCGAGGCCCCAATCCGTTTACGAGTTTATCTTCTGATCAACTCAGTTTGATTACCTATGATGAAGGCGGTGACTTTACTGTCAATGAGCGACGCGCTGCGCGGTTGGAATTGGCGAGCCGACGATCGGAATGGTCCGTCTACATAACCGGGAAAATGGAAGGCGAACGCCGGTCAACAGGAGGGATAGAACAAGGTTTACGCGAAATTATAGAGTACTACAGAGCGCTTCCGGCTATAGAAGAAGCACAGATTCAGGGTAATTGGGAGGTGGATTACAGAATGATGCTTTCTCGCAACCGTGAAGAGGGCGAGGCATCAGGTATGTCATTGATCGAGATAGTTGCCAAACAATGGAATGCGGAAGACAAGCTGCCCCCGGTGCCGTTTGATCCCACCACAGATGCAATCGGCAAGGAGGGAACCGAGCGATGACCTCGATCATTTCCCTGCACCACATCACCC
The DNA here is from genome assembly GCF_002759075.1 of Pseudomonas sp. 382. NCBI lineage: Bacteria > Pseudomonadati > Pseudomonadota > Gammaproteobacteria > Pseudomonadales > Pseudomonadaceae > Pseudomonas > Pseudomonas sp. 382. The sequence goes on along the minus strand of NZ_PEMX01000039.1, from coordinate 23,943 downwards.
GCCGTCTGGGAGGCGAAGCCGTCCTGCAGGACGTATCGTTATCCCTCCCCGCAGGCCAGTCTTGCGCCATCATCGGTGGATCCGGATCTGGCAAAAGCACGCTGCTCAACCTGATCGGTCTCCTTGACCAGCCCTGTCACGGGCGTTTGGTCCTGGATGGGTGTGAACTGGCACACGCTGATGACGACCAGCGCGCCATCATCCGTAATCGCCTGCTTGGTTTCGTGTTCCAGAGTTTCAACCTGCTGCCAAGGCTGTCCGTGCTGGACAATGTTGCGCTGCCGTTGAGCTACCGTGGCATCTGTCTGGCTTCGGCTCGGCAGCTCGCCAAGGCCCAGCTGGAGAAAGTCGGCCTGGAGCATCGTGCGAAATATCGCCCGGCTCATCTCTCCGGTGGCCAACGCCAGCGAGTGGCAATAGCCAGGGCTTTGGTTACAGAACCAAGGATTCTGCTGGCCGATGAGCCCACAGGCAATTTGGATGGTGAGACGGCACGGGACATCATCGGGCTGCTGACGAAGCTGAATCGTGAGCAGTGCATGACGCTGCTGGTGGTGACACACGACCCGACCATTGCGCGGTGCATGGACCGCTGCCTGCTGGTTCGCAATGGTGGCGTATTCGATGCCTGAAGCCGCCTACGGCCCAGGCTGGCAGCAACGCTTCAGCGAGGCCTTGCTCAGCGTCTGGCAGTTGGGCCCCCGCGCCTGGCTTGCACTGTCAGGCATCGCAGTCGGCTGTGCCGCGCTGGTGGCCCTGATGAATATCGGCCACAGCGCGACCGAGTTTGCCCGGCAACTGTTCCAGGGCCTGGGAAGCGAGTTGCTGGTGGTGAACCTTCAGGCCACGGCCGAAGGCGGCATGCCCGTGCGTCTGGACCTTGTCGGATTGCCGCCAGGCATCCGAGCTGTCGCTCCGTTGGCAGCCGGTGTGTTCGCCGTCAAGTTCAACGGGGAGAGCGTCGAGACGATGGTGGCAGGCAGCAGCGCACAGTTGTTCGAGGTCATCGACCTCGAGGTTGCCAAGGGCCGCTCGCTGTCTGCTTACGATGACCCGGCCGCGCATGTGCTGTTGGGGGCTTCGCTGGCGGCGCGGTTGCAGGCGAGGCCGGGTGACCGCGTGCAATTGGGTAGCTATCTGTTCGAGGTAGTCGGCGTGCTCGCGCCACGAGGGTACAACCCGATGTTGCCGATCAATTTCAACGACAGCGTGTTGATGCCGTTGCCAGGCATGCGTCGCTTGAGCCCGATACCCGAGGTGGCGACGCTGATCGCGAAGGGGGCCGATGCCTCGACCCTGGTCCAGGCGGCACGTTCGTTGGAGCGCTACCTGCGCGCCAGGCTCACGCAGCATGAGGTAGATGTCCAGTTACCACGGCAGATGCTCGAAGGCATGGCTGGTCAGTCGCGGGTGATGTCCGGGCTGCTGGCCGGCACCGCCGCCGTTGCCTTGCTGCTGGGCGGTGTGGGGGTGATGAATGTGATGGTGATGAACGTGGTGCAGCGTCGACGCGAAATCGGCGTGCGCATGGCCCTGGGCGCGCGCGCTCGGGATATCGCCTGGCAGTTCCTGCTTGAGGCGCTGGTGCTGTCCGTTGCCGGCGCGCTGCTGGGCGCGGTGCTGGGCCTTGTGGCCGCCTGGCTGTTTGCCCGCGGATCAGGGTGGGATTTTGCGCTCGATGCAAGGTCGCTTCCGGCGAGCATGGGCATGGCGCTGATCCTGGGGCTGTTCTTCGGTTTGCAGCCCGCACTGGCAGCGGCGCGTCTTCAACCTGTTGTCGCGTTGCGTGATGAGTAAGTGGCTGGCGATGGCCTGCATCTGGTCGTTACCTCTGTTGGCCATGGCCGACCGCGCGTTGCAACCGTCCCGGCCGACCTTGCGGCAGGCAGGCCCGGTGAGTGCCTTGTCGGCAATGCACGGCGAACCCGTGGAGATCGACCTGGCCGATGCCGTTGGCCTGGCCCTGCGCGACAACCGGGCGATCCGCAGTGCCTACCTTGAGCGTGTCGCGCAGAAGTTCGACCTGCGCGTGGCCCATGACCGGTTCGCCCCGCAGCTGTCGCTCAAGGCACGCTACCTGGGCAATCGCAATCATGCCGATCGCTACCGTGAGGCGCAGCTGGCCCCGAGCGCCAGCCTGCTGACCCCGTACGGAACGCGCCTGAGCCTGGACTGGGATTACGGGCATACCCGAGCCGATTCGGCGGGGCGGCGGTATCGGGATGGTGCCAGCCTGATGATCGTCCAGCCGTTGCTGCGCGGCGCCGGACGCGAGATAGCCAGCGCACCGTTGCGCCAGGCCACGCTGGCTGAACAGTCGAACCGCCTGGCGCTCGCCGACGACGTGGCGCAGGTCATTACCCGGACGCTGCTGTCGTACCGGGAGCTGCTGCGTGCCCAGGAGCAACTGCGTATCGCCGAAGATAGCCTGTTGCGTGCCCGTCAGCTGGTGGCAGTAAGCCACGCCTTGATCGCCGCCGGGCGCATGGCTGCCTTTGAAGTCGTGCAGGCAGAAGCCGAGGTTGCCAGTCAGGAACTGACCGTCGAAGGCAGCCGCAACCAGCTGCACCACAGCCGCGTAGCCCTTGCGCAATTGCTCGCCCTGGACCTTGCGACCCCGCTGCGGGCCGCGGAGCGGCTGCTGGCCGAGCGTTGGCAGGTGAGCACGGAGCAGGCCCTGGCCCGCGCCGAAGCGTTGCAGCCGACCTATCTGATGCAGCAGCTGGCGACCGAACAGGCGGCCATCGCGTTGCAGGTCGCAAGCAACGCGCAATGGTGGGACCTGTCGCTGGTCGGTGGGGCCAGCCAGATGCATCAACGGCCCGGCAATGAAGCGGCATGGGAGCACTACCTGGGGCTGGAGCTGGAGGTACCGATCGGTGACTTAAGTCGCCGCCAGGCGCAGGTACGGGCCCAGGTCGAGGTGGAAACCCAGCGCCTGGGCCTGGTCGAATCCCGTCAACAGCTTGAGCGTGATGTGAGTACCGCGATACGCGACCTGCAGGTGCGCTGGCGACAGCTGGAAATCGCCGGACGGGCGCTGGCACTGACCCGGCGCAAGCTGGACATCGAACAGCAAAAGCTCGCGGCAGGGCGCTCGAGCAATTTCCAGGTGCTCAGTTTCGAGAGTGATCTGCGTCAGGCGCAAAGCACGCAACTCGAAGCTACGATCGCGTACCTGGATGCGCAGGTCGTCCTCGACCAGGTCGTAGGGACCACGTTGCTCAAGTGGCAGGTGAGCCTCAATGATTAAGTGGGGCTGTTGGCTGGCGGTAGCGATGACCGGTGTTGTTCTGGCGATGTTGAACTGGCCCGGCGCCGTGCAGCCGCGCGAGCAGAGGTGGCTGCGGGTCGAACCGCAATTGCTGGAAAACCGTCTGGGGCTTGTCGGCAGACTTCAGGCGGCACGTCAGGTGACACTGAGTGCGCCGTTCGCTGGCGTGGTCGCGGCAATGCCGGTTGAGGAAGGGCAGCGCGTCGAGGCAGGCCAGCCGTTGATCAGCCTGGACACTGCTCAGCTGGACATCCAGCTGCGCCGTGCCCAGGCAGAGCGCCTCAAGGCCGAGGAACAGCTCATGCAGTTGCGTAGTTGGCAAAGCGGCCCGCAGGTGGCGCGAAGTTTGCGCGCTGTGGCAGCAGCTCGCGCCGCCATGGCGGCCACCCAGGCGAGCCTGGATGACACCCAGCGTCTTTTCGAGGGTGGCATTGTCGCCCGTATGGAAGTCGTCAGCCTCGAACAACTGCTTGGGGAGCAGCGTCAGGCGTTGCTGGATGCCGAGCAGGAACTGCGGCTGACGCGTGCCCGGGGGCAGGGTGATGCGTTGTTGATCGCTGAAATGGAGCTTGCCAACGCGCAAGCACAGTGCCGGGCCCTGATCAGGATGCGTGATCAGCAGGTGATCGAAGCGCCTTTCACTGGCGTGCTCTTGCCCGTGAGTACGGAGGCCGGCCACGGCGGCCGGCAGCTACACGTCGGGCAAGCGGTGAGCCAGGGGATGGCGTTGATGACGCTGGTCGACCTGGAGCGTCTGCAAGTGATGGCCAGGCTGGAAGAGCACGATCTGTTGAAGGTGCGCGAGGGCATGGAGGTTGAAGCCGTCATCGCCGGGCAGCGGCTTGCAGGCCGCATCGACCGTATTGCCATGCAAGCTCGCGACGATACGGCCCAGGGAGCCTGGTATGACGTGCGCGTCGATCTGGATTTGCCCGCCGCACCCCTGCAATTGGGCCTGCGCCTGGGCATGAGCGCCCAGTTGCAGTTGTTGCTGCATCGCCAGGAACGGGCGATGGTGGTACCTGCGCCCGCGTTGCAGGTGGACGAGGCCGGGCGCACCTATGTGCTGTTTCGGGCCGACGAAACCCAGGCGCCGCGCAAAGTACCGGTCACGGCTGGTCCGGCAGGGGTGCAGGGGGTCGAAGTTCAGGGCCTGGAAAGTGGTTACGTGCTGATTGCGCCGGAGCCGCCAGACGGCTCCGGTCTTGATCATTCGGCCGGGTGATCGCGCAGGAAAACCAGGTGATCCGGCTTGGACTGCTCGGCACTGTAGTAGTAACCCTGCACGTCGAACTGCTTGAGCTGCTCCGGGTCGTTGACCCGTTCCTGGATGACGAAGCGGCTCATCATGCCGCGGGCCTTCTTGGCATAGAAGCTGATGATCTTGTACTGGCCGTTCTTCAGGTCCTTGAAATCGACGTTGATTACCCGGGCCTTCAGTGCGCTGCGTTTCACGGCGCTGAAGTACTCGTTGCTGGCCAGGTTCAGCAGCAGGTCGTCGCCTTGGTCGGCCAGCGCCTGGTTCAGCCATTCGCTGATGCGCGTGCCCCAGAAGGCATACAGGTCCTTGCCGCGGGCATTGGCCAGCTTGGTACCCATTTCCAGTCGGTACGGCTGCATCAGGTCGAGCGGGCGCAGCAGGCCGTACAGGCCGGAGAGCATGCGCAGGTGCGCCTGGGCATAGCTGAAGTCATCCTCGCCGAGGGTTTCGGCATCCAGGCCGGTGTACACGTCCCCCTTGAATGCCAGCAGCGCCTGCTTGGCATTGGCCGGGGTAAAGTCCGGGGTCCAGCTGCCGAAGCGCGCGGCATTGAGGCCGGCGAGCTTGTCGGAGAGGTGCATCAACTCGCTGATCTGAGCGGGTGAAAGCTCACGCAGCAGCAGGATCAGTTCCTGGGAGTCGTCCAGGTATTGTGGCAAGGTGAAACGGTCGGTCACCGGCGCGGTGTCATAGTCGAGAGTCTTGGCGGGGGAAATCACCGTCAGCATCGGGTCGGCTCCTGGAATCGTTGCAGCGGATTCTACGGATCGCGACCGGGAACGCCAAACTATGACGACAATAGTCACAGACCATCGCCAAAGCAGGCGTTATAGTGCGCGTTTTGGCTGTCACGGAGAGATTGATCGTGCGCATTGCCGGGGCCTTGCTGGCCACCTTGTTGAGCCTGGCCGCCCAGGCCGCCCCCGTGCCCCCGGCCAGCCTGGACCGCAGCCAGTGGCCCGAGCAACTGGATAGCCCGGTGCTGTTCGACGTCGCCTCGCGGGCAGAGATCCTGTCGTTTGCCCGAGTCCTGCATGAAAGCGAGCTGCTCGACGATGCCACACTGGCTGCACGGCTGGGATTGCGGCAGATCAACCTGCAAAAGATTCGCGCTGTGCGTGCGCAGATGTGGCAGCGTTTGTGGCAGGGTTACCAGCAGGCCCAGCGCAGTTGCGAGCAAGACGCCTCGTTCTGCTATCTGCTGGAGTCAATGGCAGATTTGCGCACCAAGGCGGCAACATTCGCTGCCGATGTCGGCACGTTCTATACCGGTTGGATCGAACCCAGTCATCAGTTCCATGTCCGTTACCTGGATGAACAGCTGCGCAAGGCAGCGTTGTTGCCGCAGACCAGCAGCGAGGTCGAACGCCTGTCCAGCCGCGAGCGCAATGGCGATGAGCTGAACGACCGCCTGTTCCTGCTGACCTTCGTCGGTGGCCCCGGGCCTGATGGCGCAAGTACCGATGAACTCACCGAGTACCTGCGCAAGCAGAAGCTGCAGGGCACCTTCTTTGTCCTGGGCAATCGCCTGCAGCAGCGGCGAGATGCAGGCGCGGCGAACGCATTGACCGATCTCTATGCCGGCCAATGCGTGGGTATCCAGGGCTGGGAATATCGCTCCCACGCCCAGTGGCAGGGCTGGCAGGATTCGATCAAACGCGCCCAGGCGCGGGTTCAGGCCGACCTGCCGGAGCAATACGTGCCGCTGTTCCGCCCGCCATATGGGCAGCGCCGGGCTGACGCCGAAGGGTTCATGGCCAGCCAGCAGCTGCGGGTTTCGCTATGGGACATCGACGCTCTGGATGATGGCGCGCTGACTGCCGAAGCTTCGGCCCAGCGGGTGATAACCTTGATGCTGTTATGGCGCAAGGGGGTGATCCAGTTCCATGACAGCCTGCCCAAGGCCCGGACGGCGCTCGAGTGGTTGCTGCACAACACCGCGCAAAGCGGCATCGGCTGGGAGGGCTGCCACGATTACGCCTATCGCGAATAGAGGGTATGACTTCTGACTGTAGCCTCGTCTGGTGCTGCCGCCAAGCGCTCTTCGTCAATCGGAAAAATAAACTTCAAAATCTCGTAAAAATGCTTTTTCCGGTAATGGCTTTTGCGGTATGAAGAAACCAGACAGCCGATTCCTGCAGCACAGGTGGCGTCATCCAGGCCCACCTTGCCAGGAACGCTTCCCGCCCGTAGCAACGCGGATACGGGGAGAACGGCGGTCACTCTGCGGCGCACACAGAGCGTGCCGTGTGGCTTCGACATAAGGTGACCGAGTATGGATGACCAAGGACGCAACCCTTCCTCCAGCAAGCCAATCCTCTATGTGCTCGATACCAACGTCCTGATTCACGACCCCAACGCATTACTCAACTTCGAGGAGCATCACGTCGCCATTCCGATGACGGTGCTGGAGGAACTCGACAAGCTCAAGACCGGCAAACAGAGCATCGCCGCCGAATGTCGTCAGGCCATTCGCCTGATCGACCAGACCCTCGGTGACGCTTCGCCCAGCGATGTCGAGCAGGGCGTGCCGATTCAGCGTGGCAAGAGCGGCGCCAAGGGCTACTTGTCGATCCTGATGAGCCCGCGCAACGAACCCAGCAAGTTGCTGCCGGAAAACCTCAACGACAACATCATCATCAACACCCTGTTCGAAGTTCGCAGCCGGCGCACCGACCTGGACGTGGTGCTGGTTACCAAAGACATCAACATGCGCCTGAAGGCGCGCGCCTGCGGGATCGCGGCCGAGGACTACAGTACCGACCAGTTGGTTGACGACGTGTCGTTGCTGTCCAAGGGCTATCACTCGGTCACCGGCTCGTTCTGGGACCGGGTCAGCAAAGTCGATACCCGCCAGGAACGTGGCCGCACCTGGCATCGGGTGCAGATGATCGATAACCTGCCGGCCGTGCATATCAACGAGTTCATCATTGATGAGCAGGGTTTTGTTGGCTGGGTAAAAGGCATTCGCAACGACGAACTGCTATTGCTCGACCTGCACCAGGAACCCTTGCTGCACCAGGAAGCCTGGGGCCTGAAGCCGCGGGACATTCATCAGAGCCTGGCGCTGTTCGCCTTGCTCGACCCGGACATCCACCTGGTCAACCTGACCGGCGCTGCCGGCTCCGGCAAGACCATCCTGGCCCTGGCCGCAGCCATCGAGCAGACCATGGTCAGCAAGCGCTACCGGCGCATCATCGCCACCCGCAGCGTGCAGGGGCTGGACCAGGAGATCGGCTTCCTGCCGGGCACCGAGGCGGAAAAGATGGAGCCTTGGCTGGGTGCCATCACCGACAACCTGGAAGCCTTGCACATGGACGATGAAAGCACCCATGGCAGCGTCGAATACATCCTCGAACGCGTTCCGCTGCAGTTCAAGTCGCTTAACTACATCCGTGGGCGCAGCTTCCAGCAGAGCCTGATCCTGATCGACGAGTGCCAGAACCTGACGCCGCATCAGATGAAGACCATCATCACCCGGGCAGGCTCCGGTTCCAAGGTGGTGTGCCTGGGCAACCTGGCGCAGATCGACACGCCTTACCTGTCCGCGACCAGTTCGGGGCTGACCTACCTGACCGAGCGTTTCAAGGACTTCCCCCATGGCGTGCACATCACCCTGCAGGGTGTGCCACGCTCGGTGCTGGCCGAGTACGCCGAGTCCCATCTGTAATACCTCCAGCCGGGCGGTGCGCCGCCCGGCCTTTTCGCCGGTCCTGCCGACACATATCGCTGCGCAAACCTGACCCACGGGTTTACACTCTCTGTTCCCTTCACAGGAGCAGAGCAGTGCTGACTCATCTTGATTCCCAGGGGCGCGCCAACATGGTCGACGTCACTGAAAAGGCCGTGACCGAGCGCGAGGCCGTGGCCGAGGCGCGGGTGCGCATGTTGCCGCAGACCTTGCAGATGATCGTCGACGGCGAGCATCCCAAGGGCGATGTGTTCGCCGTGGCGCGCATTGCCGGCATCCAGGCGGCGAAGAAGACCAGTGACCTCATCCCGCTGTGCCACCCGCTGATGCTCACCAGCGTCAAGGTCGAACTGAGCGCCGAAGGCCAGGACGCGGTGCGTATCCTGGCCCGCTGCAAGCTGGCCGGCCAGACCGGGGTCGAGATGGAAGCGCTGACTGCCGCCAGCGTCGCTGCGCTGACGATCTATGACATGTGCAAGGCAGTGGACAAGGGCATGGTCATCGAACAGGTGCGCCTGCTGGAAAAAGTTGGCGGCAAGAGTGGGCACTACAAGGTGGAGGCGTGATGAAGGTCAAAGTGATGTACTTCGCCCGTTACCGTGAATTGCTGGGCGTCGATGCCGAGCGCCTGGAAGGCGAGTTCAAAGTGGTCGACGATGTGCGCCAGGCCCTGGTGGCCAAGGGTGGGCAGTATGCGGTGCTGGCCGAACAGAACCTGATGAGTGCGCGAAACGAAGAGCTGTGCAAGCTCGACGAGCCGCTGGAAGAGGGCGATGAAGTGGCGTTCTTCCCGCCGGTGACCGGAGGCTGAACATGGCAGTGCGAGTGCAACACGGGGCGTTCGACCCGGGGGCCGAGGTCAATGCCATGCATGCGGCCAACGTCGGCGTTGGCGCCGTGGTCGGTTTCGTCGGCTATGTCCGCGATTTCAACGATGGTCGGGACGTGGCGGGGATGTTTCTCGAACATTATCCGGGCATGACCGAGAAGGCCCTGGCCAAGATCGTGGTCGAGGCCGAGCAGCGCTGGCCGTTGCTCAAGGTCGAGGTGCTGCACCGCATCGGTGCGCTGGAGCCGGGTGAGCCGATCGTCTTTGTCGGTGTGGCCAGTGCCCATCGGCAGGCGGCGTTCGATGCCTGCAACTTCATCATGGACTACCTGAAGACCCGGGCGCCGTTCTGGAAGAAGGAAAATACCCAGGATGGGCCGCGCTGGGTGGAAGGCAAGCAGAGTGACCAGGATGCCGCCGGGCGCTGGTAAGGCAGGACACAGATCGCTTTTGTAGGAGCGGCCTTATGTCGCGAAAGGAGCGCGAAGCGGTCCCAACAATTTCTGCATACAAGCTGAAATCCTGGGGCCGCTCCGCGGCCCTTTCGCGACACAAGGCCGCTCCTACAAGGGCGGCTAGCGCATCAGTGGTGCTTGCGAGGCACCGGTTTCAGCAATTCATCCGGCGGCATCTCGCACTTGATCTTGCGCCCCAGCAGCTCTTCGATGGCCGGTAGCTGGTAGGAATCATCCTCACCGGCAAAGCTGATCGACACCCCGCTGGTGCCCGCGCGGCCCGTACGGCCAATGCGGTGCACGTAGTCGTCCGGGTCTTCCGGCAGGGTGAAGTTGATCACGTGGCTGATGCCGTCGATGTGAATCCCGCGCCCGGCCACATCCGTGGCCACCAGCACGGTGATGCGCCCTTCGCGGAAGTTTTCCAAGGTGCGAATACGCTTGTGCTGCGGTACGTCACCGGACAACTGCGCGGCGTTGATACCGTCGCGCACGAGCTTTTCCTCGATGCGCCGTACCTCATCCTTGCGGTTGGCAAACACCATCACCCGTTCCCATTTGTTCTGGGTCACCAGGTTGTACAGCAGCTTGTACTTGTCGCTGCCGGCCACCGCATAAACGTGTTGTTCGACCGTTTCGCTGGCGACGTTTTCCGGCTCGATCTCGACGATCGCCGGGTTGGTGGTCCACTGCTTGGCCAGGTTCATCACGTCGTCGGTGAAGGTGGCGGAGAACAGCAGGGTCTGGCGTTCGCTCTTCGGCGGGGTCTGGCGGATGATCTGCCGCACTTGGGGGATGAAGCCCATGTCGAGCATGCGGTCGGCTTCATCCAGCACCATCACCTCGACCATGTCCAGGTGCACCTCGCCGCGCTGGTTGAAGTCCAGCAGGCGGCCCGGGGTGGCCACCAGAATGTCGCAATGACGGGCTTCCAGCGCTTTGAGCTGCTTGTCGAAGTCCATGCCGCCGACGAAGCTCATCACGTTCAGGCCGGTGTACCTGGTCAGGGCAACGGCATCCTTGGCGATCTGCACCACCAGCTCGCGGGTTGGCGCGATGATCAGCGCGCGCGGCTCGCCCATGTAGCGCTCTTTGGGCGGCGGCGTCTGCTGCAGCTGGGAAATGATCGAAATCAGGAATGCCGCGGTCTTGCCGGTACCGGTCTGGGCGCGGCCGATGGCATCCTGGCCGGCCAGGGTATAACCCAGTACCTGCGCCTGGATCGGCGTGCAGTAAGGGAAACCGAGGTCGTGGATGGCGTGCATCAGCTCGTTTGAGAGCTTGAAGTCGTGGAAGCGGGTCTTGCCCTCTTGCGGCTCGACCACGAAGTCTTCCGGCTTCCACAGGCTCGCCTGGGGCTTTGGCTTGCGTTCGCGGCGTGGTTTGTCCTTGGCCGGCTTGTCGGCAGGCGCTGCCGCGTGGGCGGGTGCTTCTGCTTTGGCGGCGGGCTTGGCGCGGGGCGCGTCCGGTTTCGGCGCGGGCCGGGCCTCGGCAGTGGGGGCGGGCGCCGTCGGCGTCACGCTGGCAGCAGGAGCGGCGGGCTGTGCCGCAGCGTCTCCTTTGCCGAATATTTTCTTGAGTGCCTTGAGCACGATCGTCTCATCAACTGGTTAAGGAATGTACGCCGGGCAGTGTAAAGCAAGATTTGGGCGCGGCGTAGCGGAAAACTCCCACAACTACAGAAGCTGAGGCTTATTGCAATTGCTTGCTCAGCCAGTCGTGGATATCGCTCAGTTCCTCGACCACCACCTCGTGCTCCATCGGGTATTCGTGCCAGCGTGCGGCGACGCCCCAGGTATTGAGGTATTCGAACGCGGTACGGCCCATGGACGGAATCACTACCGGGTCGTGCACGCCATGCAGGCAGAGGGCCGGGGTGCGTTGCTGACAAGCGCTCAGCTGATGGCTGTCGGAGAAGGTCGGGGCGTAGGTCGACAGGGCGATCACTCCGCCCAACGCTTCCTGCCACTTTATATAGGCAGTGTGCAGCACCACCGCGCCACCTTGGGAGAAGCCGGCGAGGAAGATCCGCGACAGGTTGATGCCCTTGGCCTGCTCGGCCTTGATCAGGCCGATGATCTGCTCGGCCGATTCTTCCAGCTGTGCTTCGTCGATGGCGCGGGCCGGGGTCATGGCCTTGATGTCATACCAGCTGGGCATGGCGTAGCCGCCGTTGATGGTCACCGGGCGGGTCGGCGCCTGCGGCATGACGAAGCGGGTGCTGGTCAGCCGTTCCTGCATGAATTCGGCCACTGGTAGGAAGTCGTAACGGTCGGCACCCAAACCGTGCAACCAGATCACACAGGCGTCAGCGGTTTTCTGGGGTTCGAGAATCAACGGGTTGGTCATGACTGCTCCGAAAGAGTGCGGATGTTATTAGGCCGTGCGTGAAAAGAAGGCGCTGCAATTGATTGTCGGAAAAAGAATGTCGCAACGATACAACTTTCCCTACTTGACGAGCGCTTAAACGCTCCAGCCAGCAAATCTGGTACGCGCTTTGCACTTCTTCATACGATGCAAAGGGCGGGCCGTGACGGTAACACCCTCTGCACGCGAAGGCTGTCACAGAACAGCCCATTGCGCCAATTGACCCAATAACAAGCCAACAAGGGTCGGATGCGCCTCATAAGGGTGCGGTGCAATTCCGGCTCGTACAACAAGAGCGATTTGGAGGTTGTGAATGAAGATGTTGAAAACCACCCTGGCAGTCCTGACCGCTGCCGCTGCACTGGGCGCCGTGAGCACCGCCCAGGCCGGCGCCACGCTCGATGCGGTAAAGAAGAAGGGCTTCGTCCAGTGTGGCGTGAGCGACGGTCTTCCAGGCTTCTCGGTACCTGATACGCAGGGCAAGATCGTCGGTATCGACGCCGATGTCTGCCGCGCCGTGGCCGCCGCCGTGTTCGGCGACGCGACCAAGGTCAAGTTCAGCCAGCTCAACGCCAAGGAACGCTTCACCGCGCTGCAGTCGGGCGAAGTCGACGTGCTGTCGCGCAACACCACCTGGACCAGCTCGCGCGATGCCGGCATGGGCCTGGTGTTCGCGGGCGTGACCTACTACGACGGCGTCGGCTTCCTGGTCAATAAAAAGCTCGGCGTTTCCAGCGCCAAGGAACTCGACGGTGCGACCATCTGCATCCAGGCCGGTACCACCACCGAACTGAACGTTTCGGACTACTTCCGCGCCAACGGGCTGAAGTACACCCCGATCACCTTCGACACCTCCGACGAAAGCGCCAAGTCGCTGGAATCCGGTCGTTGCGACGTGCTGACCTCGGACAAGTCGCAGCTGTTCGCCCAGCGCTCCAAGCTGGCATCGCCCAAAGATTACGTGGTGCTGCCGGAAACCATCTCCAAGGAACCCCTGGGCCCGGTAGTGCGCAAAGGCGACGAAGACTGGTTCAGCATCGTCAAGTGGACCTTGTTCGCCATGCTCAACGCCGAAGAGGCCGGCATCACCTCGAAGAACGTCGAGGCCGAGGCCAAGTCCACCAAGAACCCGGACGTTGCCCGCCTTCTGGGCGCAGACGGTGAATATGGCAAGGACCTGAAGCTGCCCAAGGACTGGGTAGTGCAGATCGTCAAGCAGGTCGGCAACTACGGCGAAGTGTTCGAGAAGAACCTGGGCAAGAGCACACCGCTGGAGATCGACCGTGGCCTGAACGCTCTGTGGAACAACGGCGGCATCCAGTACGCGCCACCCGTGCGCTGATGGTTGCACCCTGCGGCGGCGTGTTGCCGCCGCGGGCTGTTCGAATCCCTAATGTCCGGGGCACTTCATGCAAAATCATATCGGCGCACGGAAGGGCTTGACCCTGAGTGATCCACGAGTGCGCGCGTGGCTGTTCCAGGTTCTCACGATCGCTTTCGTGGTGGGCCTGGGCTGGTACCTGTTTCACAATACGCAAACCAACCTGCAACACCGGGGTATCACCTCGGGCTTCGACTTCCTCGAACGTAGCGCTGGCTTCGGCATCGCCCAGCACCTGATTCCCTACGTGGAATCCGACAGCTATGCGCGGGTATTCGTCATCGGCTTGCTCAACACCTTGCTGGTGACGTTCATCGGCGTGATCCTGGCGACCCTCCTTGGCTTCATCATCGGCGTGGCGCGGCTGTCGCCGAACTGGATGATCAACAAGCTGGCGACCGTTTATGTGGAAACCTTCCGCAACATTCCGCCGCTGCTGCAGATCCTGTTCTGGTACTTCGCGGTGTTCCTGACCCTGCCGGGGCCAAGGGGCAGCATCAACATCAACGATGCCTTCTTCATCAGCAATCGGGGCCTGAACATGCCCGGTGCCTCGATGGCCGAAGGCTTCTGGCCGTTCGTGGTCGCCCTGGTGCTGGCACTGGTGGCAATCGTGCTGATGGTGCGTTATGCCAACAGGCGCTTCGACGCAACCGGCGAGCCGTTCCACAAGTTCTGGGTGGGGCTGGCGCTGCTCATCGCCATTCCAGGTGCCTGCGCGCTGCTGTTCGGCAGCCCGGTGCATTGGGAGGTACCGCAGCTCAAAGGCTTCAACTTTGTCGGCGGCTGGGTGTTGATCCCTGAGCTGCTGGCGCTGACCCTGGCGTTGACCATCTACACGGCGGCGTTCATTGCCGAGATCGTGCGTTCCGGCATTCGTTCGGTGAGCCACGGCCAGACCGAAGCGGCCCACTCGCTTGGCCTTCGCGACGGCCCGACCCTGCGCAAGGTGATCATCCCCCAGGCACTGCGGGTGATCATTCCGCCGCTGACCAGCCAATACCTGAACCTGGCGAAGAACTCGTCACTGGCGGCCGGTATCGGTTACCCCGAGATGGTCTCGCTGTTCGCCGGTACCGTGCTCAACCAGACCGGCCAGGCCATCGAGGTGATCGCCATCACCATGAGTGTCTATCTCGCCATCAGCATCAGCATTTCGCTGCTGATGAACTGGTACAACAAGCGCATCGCGCTGATCGAGCGGTGAGGATACGCCCGTGAATGCTCATGTTTTCAAACCCGACATGCCGCCACCGGTGAAAACCGTCGGCGTGCTCGCATGGATGCGTGCAAACCTGTTCTCCAGCTGGCTCAACACCCTGCTGACCGTGTTCGCCGTGTACCTGGTGTGGCTGATCGTGCCACCGTTGGTGCAATGGGCGTTGATCGACGCCAACTGGGTCGGCACTACCCGCGCTGACTGCACCCGGTCGGGCGCCTGCTGGGTGTTCGTGCAGCAGCGCTTCGGCCAGTTCATGTACGGCTACTACCCGGCCGAGCTGCGCTGGCGTGTCGACCTCACCGTGTGGCTGGCGGTGCTCGGTGCGGCACCGCTGTTCATCAAGCGTTTCCCGCGCAAGGCCTTCTACGGCCTGGGCTTTCTGGTGCTGTATCCGATCATCGCCTACACCTTGCTGCATGGCGGCGTGCTGGGCCTGAGCAATGTCGCCACCAGCCAGTGGGGCGGCCTGATGCTGACCCTGGTGATCGCTACCGTGGGGATCGTCGGCGCCTTGCCACTGGGCATCCTGCTCGCCCTTGGCCGGCGCTCGCGGATGCCGGCGGTGAAGGTGGTCTGCGTGACCTTCATCGAGTTCTGGCGTGGCGTGCCGCTGATCACCGTGCTGTTCATGTCGTCGGTGATGCTGCCGTTGTTCCTGCCGGAAGGCATGAGCTTCGACAAGCTGCTGCGAGCGATGATCGGGGTGATCCTGTTCCAGTCGGCCTATGTCGCCGAAGTGGTCCGTGGTGGCCTGCAGGCTATCCCCAAGGGCCAGTACGAAGCCGCCGCTGCCATGGGCCTGGGCTACTGGCGCTCGATGGGCCTGGTGATTCTGCCGCAGGCGCTCAAGCTGGTGATCCCCGGTATCGTCAACACCTTCATCGCCCTGTTCAAGGACACCAGCCTGGTGATCATCATCGGCCTGTTCGACCTGCTCAACAGCGTCAAGCAAGCCGCCGCTGACCCGGCCTGGCTGGGCATGGCCACCGAGGGCTACGTGTTTGCCGCCCTGGTGTTCTGGATTTTCTGTTTCGGTATGTCCCGCTACTCCATGCACCTGGAGCGCAAGCTGGACACTGGCCACAAGCGTTAGGAGTTTCGAAATGAGTGAAGCGATCAAGCAGCCTGCCGGCCCCGAAGGCATCATCCAGATGCAGGGCGTGAACAAGTGGTACGGCCAGTTCCATGTGCTCAAGGACATCAACCTGAACGTGCGCCAGGGCGAGCGCATCGTCCTGTGCGGGCCATCCGGCTCGGGCAAGTCGACCACCATCCGCTGCCTCAACCGCCTGGAGGAACACCAGCAGGGCCGCATCGTGGTCGATGGCGTGGAACTGACCAACGACCTCAAGCAGATCGAAGCGATCCGCCGAGAGGTGGGCATGGTCTTCCAGCACTTCAACCTGTTCCCGCACCTGAGCATTCTGGAAAACTGCACCTTGGCACCGATGTGGGTGCGCAAGATGCCACGGCGCAAGGCCGAGGAAATCGCCATGCACTACCTTGAGCGGGTACGCATTCCGGAGCAGGCGCACAAGTTCCCAGGGCAGCTCTCCGGTGGCCAGCAGCAGCGTGTGGCGATTGCCCGGGCGCTGTGCATGAAGCCGAAGATCATGCTGTTCGACGAGCCGACCTCGGCGCTGGACCCGGAAATGGTCAAGGAAGTGCTCGACACCATGGTCGGCCTGGCCGAGGACGGCATGACCATGCTCTGTGTGACCCACGAAATGGGCTTTGCCCGCACCGTGGCGAACCGGGTGATCTTCATGGACAAAGGGGAAATCGTCGAGCAGGCGGCGCCGGATGACTTCTTCGACCGCCCGCGCAGTGACCGGACCAAACTGTTCCTCAGCCAGATCCTGCACTGATACGCGCAGTGAAAAAAAGGGGCCGCGCATGCGGCCCCTTTTTTTCAGTTCTCTTCCTTCGCCGGGCTCGGCGCCGGTGGTGGTCGTAGCCCCACCTCGGCAATCAGCTTGAGCTGCTGACCATTGCGCATCACCTCGATGGTGATCTTCTCGGTCGGCTTGATCCGCGCTACCTGGTTCATCGACTTGCGCCCGTCACCGGCCGGTTCACCGTTGATGCTCAGGATCACGTCGCCCAGCTGCAGCCCGGCCTTCTGCGCCGGGCCGTCGCGGAAGATCCCGGCCACCACGATGCCCGGACGGCCCTGCATGCCGAACGATTCAGCCAGCTCCTGGCTCAACGGCTGCACTTCGATGCCCAGCCAGCCACGGATCACCTGGCCATGCTCGACGATCGACTTCATCACCTCCAGTGCCAGTTTGATCGGAATGGCGAAGCCGATGCCCTGGGAACCGCCGGACTTGGAGAAAATCGCGGTGTTGATGCCGACCAGGTTGCCATTGGCGTCGACCAGTGCACCGCCGGAGTTGCCCGGGTTGATTGCCGCGTCGGTCTGGATGAAGTCTTCGTAGTTGTTCAGGCCCAGCTGGTTGCGGCCGGTGGCACTGATGATGCCCATGGTCACGGTCTGGCCAACGCCGAACGGGTTGCCGATGGCCAGTACCACATCACCGATGTGGATGTTGTCGGAGCGGCCGATGGTGATGGCTGGCAGGTTCTTCAGGTCGATCTTCAGCACCGCCAGGTCGGTTTCCGGGTCGCTGCCGATCACCCGTGCCAGGGTTTCACGGCCGTCTTTCAGGGCCACGACGATCTGGTCGGCGCCGCTGGTGACGTGGTTGTTGGTGAGCAGGTAGCCCTCGGGGCTCATGATCACCGCCGAGCCCAGGCTCGACTCCCAGCGGCGCTGCTTGGGCAGGTTGTCGCCGAAGAAGCGGCGGAACTGCGGGTCCTCGAACAGCGGGTGGGCGGTCTTGTTCACCACCTTGGTGGTGTACAGGTTGACCACGGCCGGGGCGGCGAGGGTCACGGCGTCGGCGTAGGACACCGGGCCCTGCATGATCCGCGTGGTTTGTGGAGCTTGCTGCAGGTTGACGTCCTGGCTGGGCAGGCCGACCCACTCCGGGTAGCGCTGGATGATCAGTACGGCGATCAGAATACCGGTAAGCAGGGGCCAGCCAAAGTAACGCAACGCCTTGAACATGAACGAGTCCTGAAAGAGCGGGGGCCGGTGGCCACGCAATGGGGCATGAGCGCGCGCGATCATACACCGGTTCCCCCGATGCCGGCGACGGCCCATAATGGCCGGCATTATACGGGCGTTCTGCAGGCGTTGCGCCCGTGAAAAGCGCAGATTTCGAGGAGATTTTCATGGCCGTCGCTCTCAACACCCTGGTCGAGGAAGCCGAACGCTACCTGGGCAGCGCGAAGATCCAGGACTATTGCCCCAATGGCCTGCAAGTCGAGGGCCGGCCGCAGGTCAGCCGCATCGTCAGCGGCGTCACCGCCAGCCAGGCCTTGCTGGATGCCGCGGTCGAAGCCGAGGCCGACCTGATCCTGGTGCACCATGGTTACTTCTGGAAGGGCGAGAACCCCTGCGTGACCGGGATCCGACAACGCCGGCTGAAGACCCTGCTCAAGCACGACATCAGCCTGCTGGCGTTTCACCTGCCGCTGGATGTGCACCCTGAAGTTGGCAACAACGTGCAGCTGGCGCGGCAACTGGACGTCACTGTCGAAGGCCCGCTGGACCCGGAAAACCCCAAGGTGGTCGGGCTTGTCGGTTCGCTGGCGGAACCGGTGACCGCGCGCGATTTTGCCCGCCGGGTGCAGGAAGTGCTCGGGCGTGAGCCATTGCTGGTAGAAGGTGACGCGATGATCCGCAGGGTGGGCTGGTGCACCGGGGGCGGGCAGGGCTACATCGACACGGCGATTGCTGCGGGAGTTGACCTGTACCTCACGGGCGAGGCGTCCGAACAGACCTATCACAGCGCCCGCGAGAATGGCGTCAGCTTCATTGCTGCCGGGCACCATGCTACCGAGCGCTATGGGGTGCAGGCGCTGGGTGATTACCTGGCGCGGCGCTTCGCCCTGGAGCACCTGTTCATCGATTGCCCGAATCCTGTCTGACATCGGTGTCGCCTGCTTCGCGGGTGAACCCGCTCCCACAGGATCGCGCCGGGCCTGTGGGTTTACCCGCGAAAGGGTCGGGCCTGCCAGGCCCAAACCCGCAGTCATATCGTTAGACTTTTTCGATCTAGCCCGCCTCCTAAATAGAAGCAGCCGCTGTGATAAAGTGGCTCGCTCGAACACGGCCCGCAGGCCGTCCATAAGATCGTTTTTCGTGAGTAGCCATGGTCGACAAACTGACGCACTTGAAACAGCTGGAGGCGGAAAGCATCCACATCATCCGCGAGGTGGCCGCCGAGTTCGACAACCCGGTGATGCTGTACTCGATCGGCAAGGATTCCGCCGTGATGCTGCACCTGGCGCGCAAGGCCTTCTTCCCGGGCAAGCTGCCGTTCCCGGTGATGCACGTCGACACCCAGTGGAAATTCCAGGAGATGTACCGCTTCCGCGACAAGATGGTCGAGGAAATGGGCCTGGAGTTGATCACCCACGTCAACCCTGAGGGTGTGGCGCAGGGCATCAACCCGTTCACCCATGGCAGCTCCAAGCACACCGATATCATGAAGACCCAGGGCCTCAAGCAGGCGCTGGACAAGCATGGTTTCGACGCCGCCTTCGGTGGCGCGCGCCGCGACGAAGAGAAATCCCGGGCCAAGGAGCGCGTGTATTCGTTCCGTGACAGCAAGCACCGCTGGGACCCGAAGAACCAGCGCCCGGAACTGTGGAACGTCTACAACGGCAAGGTCAACAAGGGCGAGTCGATCCGCGTCTTCCCGCTGTCGAACTGGACCGAGCTGGACATCTGGCAGTACATCTACCTCGAAGGCATCCCGATCGTGCCGCTGTACTTCGCCGCTGAGCGTGAAGTCATCGAAAAGAACGGCACCCTGATCATGATCGACGACGATCGCATCCTCGAGCACCTTTCCGAGGAAGAAAAGGCGCGCATCGTCAAGAAGAAGGTGCGTTTCCGTACCCTCGGCTGCTACCCGCTGACGGGCGCTGTCGAGTCGGAAGCCGAAACGCTCACCGACATCATTCAGGAAATGCTCCTGACGCGCACTTCCGAGCGCCAGGGCCGAGTCATCGACCACGATGGCGCCGGTTCCATGGAAGACAAGAAACGTCAGGGCTACTTCTAATTTTCAGGGTCACTCCATGTCGCACCAATCCGATTTGATCAGCGAAGATATCCTCGCTTATCTGGCTCAGCACGAGCGTAAAGAACTGCTGCGTTTCCTCACCTGCGGTAACGTGGATGACGGCAAGAGCACCCTGATCGGGCGCCTGCTGCACGACTCGAAGATGATCTACGAGGACCACCTCGAGGCCATCACCCGTGATTCGAAGAAAGTTGGCACCACCGGCGAAGAAGTCGACCTGGCGCTGCTGGTAGACGGCTTGCAGGCCGAGCGCGAGCAGGGCATCACCATCGATGTCGCCTATCGCTACTTCTCGACCGCCAAGCGCAAGTTCATCATCGCCGACACCCCGGGCCACGAGCAGTACACCCGCAACATGGCCACCGGCGCGTCCACCTGCGACCTGGCGATCATCCTGGTCGATGCCCGCTACGGCGTGCAGACCCAGACCCGTCGTCACA
Source organism: Pseudomonas sp. 382 (assembly GCF_002759075.1). Taxonomy (NCBI): domain Bacteria; kingdom Pseudomonadati; phylum Pseudomonadota; class Gammaproteobacteria; order Pseudomonadales; family Pseudomonadaceae; genus Pseudomonas; species Pseudomonas sp. 382. The sequence goes on along the minus strand of NZ_PEMX01000039.1, from coordinate 3,861 downwards.
GCTACATCGCATCCTTGCTGGGCATCAAGCACATCGTGGTCGCAGTCAACAAGATGGACCTCAAAGGCTTCGACGAAGGCGTGTTCGAGTCGATCAAGGCCGACTACCTGAAGTTCGCCGATGCCATCAACCTGAAGCCGAGCAGCCTGCACTTCGTGCCGATGTCGGCGCTCAAGGGCGACAACGTGGTCAACCACAGCGAGCAATCGCCTTGGTACGCCGGCCCGACCCTGATGGAAATCCTCGAAACCGTCGAAGTGTCGGCCGATCGCAACTTCACCGACCTGCGCTTCCCGGTGCAGTACGTCAACCGCCCGAACCTGAACTTCCGCGGCTTCGCCGGCACCATCGCCAGCGGCGTGGTGCACAAGGGTGACGAAGTGGTCGTGCTGCCGTCGGGCAAGAGCAGCCGGGTCAAGTCCATCGTCACCTACGAAGGTGAACTGGAGAACGCCGGCCCAGGCCAGGCCGTGACCTTGACCATGGAAGACGAGATCGACATCTCCCGTGGCGACTTGCTGGTGCACGCCGATAACGTGCCGCCAGTTACCGACCAGTTCGACGCCATGCTGGTGTGGATGGCCGAGGAGCCGATGCTCCCGGGCAAGAAGTACGACATCAAGCGCGCCACCAGCTATGTGCCGGGCTCGATTGCCAGCATCACCCACAAGGTCGATGTGAACACCCTGGAGCATGGCGCTGCCAGCGCGTTGCAGCTGAACGAGATCGGCCGCGTCAAGGTCGCCCTGGACGCCTCGATCGCCCTGGACGGTTACGACAGCAACCGCACCACCGGCGCGTTCATCGTCATCGACCGCCTGACCAACGGCACCGTCGGCGCCGGCATGATCATCGCGCCGCCGGTCCTGCCGCACGGCGGTGCTGGCCAGCATGGCAAGCTCGCTCACGTAGCCACCGAAGAGCGCGCCCTGCGTTTCGGCCAGCAGCCCGCCACCGTGTTGTTCAGCGGCCTTTCCGGTGCTGGCAAGAGCACCCTGGCCTATGCCGTCGAGCGCAAGCTGTTCGACATGGGCCGTGCGGTATACGTGCTCGATGGCCAGAACCTGCGCCACGACCTGAACAAGGGCCTGCCACAGGACCGCGCCGGCCGCACCGAGAACTGGCGCCGCGCAGCCCATGTGGCGCGCCAGTTCAACGAAGCCGGCCTGCTGACCCTGGCGGCGTTCGTCGCCCCGGATGCCGAAGGCCGTGAACAGGCCAAGGCGCTGATCGGCAAGGACCGCCTGGTGACCGTTTACGTTCAGGCCTCGCCGCTGGCGTGCCGCGAGCGTGATCCGCAGGGCCTGTATGCGGCCGGTGGCGACAACATCCCGGGCGAAAGCTTCCCGTTCGATGTGCCGCTGGATGCTGACCTGGTGATCGATACCCAGAACACCAGTGTTGAAGAAGGTGTGAAGCAGGTGCTGGATGTGCTGCGGCAGCGTGGCGCGATCTAAGTATTGCTACTTGTTAAAAGCCCCGCTTCGGCGGGGTTTTTTGTATCTGTGAAGTGAGTACAAGCTTTACATATAGACTAATTGACAAGTTGACATATGTGGTGCGGCGCCCTAGCCTATGGGCACAGGGGCTATTCAGGCCCCGCGGAGGAACCATGAGTGTGGTCACCCATGATGCCATTCATCCTGCGCTCGCTCATATCGAGGCCGCCAAGGCTGCATTGCGGGAGCGCTTCGAGGAACATCTTGCGCGAGCGTCGGCGGCGGTAGTGCTAAAAGCCGTGGCGCTTGCGGACGAGAAGGCCTTTGCTGCGCTCGCCAAGGTCGAAGTTGAAGCCAAGCGCAGTATTGCAACGCGCAATCAGGAAGCTGTGGCCAGGATGAAGGCACGTGCCTTTGAACGGGTAGACAGCCGATGTGAACTGCTCGATGCCAAAGCAGCCTGCGAAATCCTGGGCATTACCAAGCAAGCGCTGAGTCAGAAGACCAAGGCGGGTAAACTTTTGGCGTATACCAATACGGGCAACCGCAGAAAGTTCTACCCTTCGTTTCAGTTTGTCGAAAACAAGCCAAGGTTGATTATTGAAGCATTGATCAGGTCGCTTGATGTCGACCCCGCTGATACCGAAGCCATGAACACGCTTGTTCAGCATCTGGTCGGCAGGATGGATTATTCGGACCCAGGCGAACCTGGCAACGTATTGCCCCGATTCGAAGTGCTGGATGATCCAGCAGCTCTGGATATCATCAAGCGTGATTACCGGAATGCGCTGATGACAGGGCAGTGAGAACGGGCCTCATGAGAGGCCCGCCTTGTTCCTTACTCCAGGACTACACCCAAGCTCTCCAGGAACTCCGCTGCTGTCTCGCCATTCGATAGCAGGGGTTCCATTACAAGCTGGTGGCTTACCACATCGACTTGGCACTCACGGCCTTCGAACAAGACAAGGTTGCACCCCTGCATCGACCCGGTCACCATATAGACCGCTGATGGGTAGAGCAGGCCGTCGACCTTTCGGATATCCATGCATGCCTGGCTGGATTTTTGGGTGAGTGCGTATCCCTCTCGCCCTTCTCCCCTGGCCTGCACGATATCTCGTACTTTATGGTGAGTGGCTCTGTTTGCCAGCGCGGCGACGTCGACCAGGTTCAATACGCGTGCTGCCTTGAGCCGATGGAGGGACGCTTGCTTAAGTCGCCAGAGGCTAACGGACTGGTCGTCGATGCCCTGTCCAGGTTGGAAAGATTCGGCTACGGCAACTTCCGCGGTGAAACCGAGAGAGTAGACCCCGATCTGTCTGGCGGGATCGGCATAGCGTGTGTCGGAGTCGGCGCGATAGTCGGCGCGATAGTGGACGGGGTTGGCATCGTAACGGGAGGGCTGAACGCGGTGCAGCACAGTACCGGGGGGTTTTTGGCGCAGTAGTTCGGGGTAGTTGTTCAGAGTTTCCAGCACTTGCCCGGAGATAGTGTTATCCGGGTTTATCGCTATACCGCCCATGAGGCACCTCCGAGCAATCGCGGTGATGGCGCAGGTAGCGCTGAATGAACGGCATATGCTAACTAGCCCTTTTTTTTCTCGAGCGACTTGTAGTGCCGGTCATAGTCACTATGGCGTTCGCAACCTTGCTTGTAAGGATCCATGTCGCAGGCGAACTTCTGGTCCTGCAGATTAGGCAGGATGAGGATTCTTCCGTCGGCGCATCCGGATAGAAGCAGCATCAATATCCATACAGACTTGTTCATTGCACGTCCTTGAACAGGGGAAGTCCCTTTGATTTTCGCCAAGCGATGATACGTGCAATCACGCCCACGGCGCAGCCCTCCAGCTCGTTTGCCGTGTAGTAGAGGAGGTCGGAGCCATCCGGGTGTTCGGCCATGTCGATAAAGTGCTCCAATAATTGATCCTGCCAGGCTGAAGTTCCGGTTGCCTGGAGCAGTTCATCGACCACGCCTCGGAATTCTGCGCAGGTGTAGTCGGCGAGGCTGTGCTTTTGACTGATCACCATTCCACCTCCGAAGACAGCGCGTACTGCAGGGCACTCATGATCCGCAGGTTCTTGGCGTCGTACATCGCACCGCCCATGGTGGGCGGGTCGAGGTGGCAGATCTGATAGTTGCGCACGCCATTGGCCGTCTCGCAGAAAGGCGCGCGGAGTGGCCAGCCTTGCTTGATGCGGTTGAGTTGCGAGGTGACGAATTGGTGGGAGTAGACCGGATCCTCGGCGAGGGCCATCCAGAAGGACTGGGCGAAGTCATCGAAGCTGGCGAAGGTTTGGTCAGCATTCCATCGAGCCAATGTGGCCGCCCGCGCAAGCGCTGCAAATGGCTGCTTGCCGACAAGGGCTACGACGCAGAAGCGCTACGCCGCTACTGCGACCAATATCGAATGCAACCCGTCATC
>NZ_PEMX01000038.1:0-44052 GCF_002759075.1 Pseudomonas sp. 382 | reverse complement strand
CAACCCAAGCTCTGGTAATCCTGGCAAGAAAGCTCGCGCGGGTGGCATTCGCCCTGATGAAAAATCAGGACGAATACGTCACCAAAGGCGGGAAACTGGCTTGCTGAAAACCATAGAATCTCCCACATCTGTTTCGGGCCAGTCACTCCTGTGAAGCCAACAGGGACCGCCTTGGTGCATGAGACAGGTTGTGTCGCATCAGCGCCCACCGAGATGCATCGCCAGACCCTGTCAGCTTCCACCGAGATGGATCGCCAGACCCTGTCAGCTTCCACCGAGATGGATCGCCAGACTCTGTCAGCTTCCACCGAGATGGATCGCCAGACCCTGTCAGCTTCCACCGAGATGCATCGCCAACCCTGTCAGCTTCCACCGAGATGGATCGCCAGACCCTGTCAGCTTCCACCGAGCTGCATCGCCATGCCAACAAGGCGGACCCTGTTGGCGGCACAGGAGGGACTGGCCCGAAACAAATGTGGGAGCGGGCTTGCCCGCGATGCGCCGCGCGGGCGGCGCTCGATCTCACAGGCGCTGCATGATTATCGGCGACCCCCTGCCAGCCTCCACGCGAACACCTCCCCCCCTTACAAAGCATCACTTAGGGATGCGAGGCTATCGCCTTCTCGATCGCGGCCCTGAAGGCGGGATCATCGGGCTTGGTCAAGCTCGAGAAGTTGCCGATCACCTTGCCCTGACGATCCACCACGTACTTGTAGAAATTCCACTTCGGCGCGCTACTCTGGCTCGCCAGCTCGGCAAACAGCGGTATCGCATCCTGACCGCGAACCGCCTGGGTCTTGGTCATGGTAAAGGTCACACCGTAGTTGGCGTAACAGACCTTGGCCGTCTTCTCGCTATCGGCGTCTTCCTGCTTGAAGTCATTGGACGGCACACCAAGCATTTCCAGGCCCTGCTCGTGGTACTCCTTGTAGGTCGCCTCCAGCCCTTCGAACTGCGGCGCAAACCCGCAGTAACTGGCCGTATTGACCACCACCAGCGGCTTGCCGCCGAAGCGCTGGCACAGGTCGACCTGCCCCTTGCCACGCAACTCAGGCAAACTCCCCTGCAACAGCGCCGGGCAATCGGCAGCCCAGCTGGAACTGGCTGCCAGCAAAGCTAGCAGCGGCATCGTCAACCATTGGGCACGCATGATTCATTCCTCCTGCAAGACAATCCTTGAACTTGCAGGGTAGCGCTTAACAAACGCTCATGCCCAACTGCATCAACGCCATCCCGCCCCGCTGCCAGCCCCACCACACCAGCGCCAGCAGCAGCGCAGCCGCCGCCAGCAACAGCCCGCGGGCCAGATAACGGCTCATACCGCCTGCACCTGCAGGCGGGCGACCGGCCGCTCTCGCACCGGCCAGTTGAGCCCCGCAGCTAGCACACTGAGCAGAATCGAAATCTGCCACACCACGTCATAGTTGCCGGTCTGGTCGTAGACGACGCCCCCCAGCCAGCCACCAAGGAACGCGCCCATCTGGTGGAACAGGAAGACGATGCCGCCAAGCATCGACAGGTTGCGCACGCCAAATACAGTGGCCACGGTGCCATTGGTCAACGGCACCGTGGACAGCCAAAGCAGGCCCATGGCGATACCGAACAGGTAGGCACTGAACTGAGTCACCGGCACCCAAAGGAACAGCGCAATCACCACGGCACGCAGCAAATACAAAGCCGTCAGCAAGCGTGGCTTGGACATGCGCCCACCCAGCCAGCCAGCGGTGTAGGTACCCACGATATTGAACAACCCGACCAGTGCCAGCACCGTGGTGCCGGTGGTTGCCGGCAGGTGCTGGTCTACCAGGTAGGCCGGCAGGTGTACGCCAATGAAGACCACCTGGAAGCCACAGACGAAGAAGCCCAGCGCAAGCAGCCAGAAGCCGGAGTGCGAACACGCCTCGCGCAGGGCCTCGCTCAATGTCTGCTCCGCACCCTGACTGGCCAGCGGGCGATCACGCAGCAGGCCGACAAAGGGCACGATCAGTGCCACCAGCAAGCCAAGCACCAGCAGCGCCGACGACCAACCCAGCCATTCGATCAGGCCAAGGGTACCGGGGAGCATGGCGAACTGGCCAAAGGAACCGGCAGCACTGGCAATGCCCATGGCCATGCTGCGTTTTTCCGCTGGAACGGCGCGGCCGACCACACCGAGGATCACCGAGAAAGAGGTGCCAGACAGGCCGATACCGATCAGCAGGCCCGCGCTGAGCGACAGCGACCAGGCCGAATCGGCAGTACTCATCAACAACAGGCCAGCGGCATAGAGGATGCCCCCTATGATGACGACCCGCGCCGCACCCAGGCGGTCGGCCAACGCACCGGCAAACGGCTGCGCCAGGCCCCAGACCAGGTTCTGCAAGGCAATGGCAAAGGCGAATACCCCGCGGCCCCAGCCAAATTCGCCGCTCATCGGCGCCAGGAACAGGCCGAAACCGTGCCGCACACCCAAGGACAGCGCCAGGATAAAGGCCGCCCCCGCAAGTACCCACCCGCTGGTTCGCCACACCGAAGTCATTGTCGTTATCTCCAGCACATCGCAAGGTTGTACGGGTATATACCCGCTTCTAATCGTGATGAATCAGGCAAGCAGCTCCAGCAAACGTATCAGCTCGTCACGCTGCCCCTCACCCAACTGCCCGACCAGCATCGATTGCGCCCGCTCCCAGGCAGGATGGGCCGCTTGTAAACGTGCAGCCCCCGCCTCGGTCAGCAACACCATGCGGTTGCGCTGGTCATCGCCATCGGCGAGGGCTACCAGGCCTTCGGCCTCCAGCACGCGCAGGTTACGGCCTAAGGTACTGCGCTCCAGGCCCATGGCCTCGGCCAGCGTGGTGATACTGGGGCGATCAAGGCGCTGTAAGTGACGCAACAGGGAAAACTGGGCGACATTGATGCCGAAGCCAGCAAGGGCTTCGTCGTAATGCCGGCTCACCCCGCGGGCGGCGCGACGCAGATGGGTGCAGATGCATTCACTGGTCAACATGAATAGGTGTATATACCCGCACCAGGGTTGTTGCAAGAAGTTTCAGTTTGCCAAACGCCGCCGAATCGGCTCGAACTCCACTGTGGCCTTGCGTGGCAACGGGTCGGGAGCACCTTGCTCGATCGCTTGCCAATACCGCCACGGCACCTTTGCCGATCCCAGTTCGTAGTCCATGCCATCCCAGTTGTCTTCGCGGAAGCTGTAGAACGCCCAGTGCAACCGATGCCGGTCCATGACCGAGAGGACATCTTCCAGATACTCACTGCAACCGGGCAGCCGGCGCATGCAGCCGAACTCCCCCACGACCAGCCGGGAACGTGGCAGCTTCATGCGCTCCATCCAGGCCAACGGCAGCTCCAGATACTGACGAACCCGTTCGGCATCCCATTGCTGGATTTCACCCGCGAACGGCGCCAAGCCGGGGTAATCGATTGGGACCTTGCGCGACAGGTTCGGCGCACTGGTGGCCGAATAGGGCTCATACATGTGCACGCTGTAGAGCACGCGATCATCTTGCAGGGGCACTTGCCAGTAACCAAAAGCGTCGGCGCTGGCGTACCAGCCCGCGTCGACCATTATCGGGGTCTTGGCATCCACTTCGCGTATAGCCGCTATCAACTGCGTGTAGAGCGCAGGCAGGTCACGCGCCCCACTCCGTGCCTGGGCATACCATTGCTGCATGCGCTCAGCCGAAGCGTGCTCCGCCAGGCCGCCAAATTTCTCCGGGGCAGGCTCGTTGACCAGGTTGTAGGCGGCGATGGCAGGATGGTCTTCAAGGGCCCGGGCCAGGTCCCGCCAGAAACTGACCGCTTGCCGGGCGTAACCGTTGCCTTGCCAAAGACGGTCATCGAACTGCCCCTGGTTATTCTGTGACCAGCGCATTCCAGGCAGCGACAGCGGTGCAATGACCACCTTGAGCCCCGCCCGGTGCGCGCGATCCAGGGTATCGCGCAGTTGCTTGAGATCGGCGGCAGGCAGTTGCTCGTACCGGTCCGCATTGCCCAGGAGGAAGTCACGCTGCGCCGGCTTCCACTTGTCGTAGGACAGCCGTACCCAGCTCGCGCCGTACGCACGCAGTGCATCGAAATAGGCCTGATCCGGCGGCAAGCGATTGAAGCTGTTGCCGCCGTGGCGCGGGGTATTCCAGAAGTCGATCAGGTCGGCCGCCGTAACGGGCGCGCTAGCGGTGACCAGTAACAAGGCCAGCAGGAGTCGTCGCATTGTCCATGCCTTCGCAGCGGAAGAGAAACCGCGAGGATAGATAGCCGCATAAAAAGCGTCATTTCCTGAATTTTTTCAGCAGTTTTCCGAAAAATGACGGCACGTTTTATCCGTAAGAAATATCCCTGATATCTGCAGGACTGTTCTCAAATTGCCAAGCCCAGCAATACAGTCAATTCAAGAACCTCCAACAGGGCGCCTGCGGTATCACCCGTGGTCCCACCCAGCCGCTTGCACATCAGCCGGCGCAATGCGATGAATGCTGCGATCGCCACCAGCATCGGCAAGATCACACGCGTGCCCCCCACCAGCAAACACGACAGCAGACTGGCCAGCAGAACCCACACGGCCGTACGCCGCGGCAAGTGCTCGGCGAGTGCCTGCCCCAGGCCCCCGCGACGCACGTAAGGTGTGCCGAGGAACAATCCGAGCATCGCCGCCCGCCCCACAATCGGCGCCAGCAGCAATGCCATGCCCGCGCCCTGCTCCACCAGTACCCAGAGGGCACAGAATTTCAGCAGCAATACCAGCACCAGCGTGACCACGGCCATCGGCCCGCTGCGCGGATCTTTCATGATCTGCAGCGTGCGCTCCCGGTCACCAAAGCCACCCAGCCAGGCATCGGCGCTGTCAGCCAGGCCATCCAGGTGCAGCGCGCCACTGAGCGCCACCCACAGCGTCAGCAACAGCGCCGCGTGCAACGGCGCCGCAGCACCTTGCAGCAGATGGCTGGCCAGCCACAGCAACAGGCCGAACAGCAACCCTACGAGCGGGTAATACAACAACGAACGGCCCATTTCTCGCGGTTCGGGCATCCCCGGCAAACGCACTGGCAAGCTGCTGAGAAACTGCAGGGCAATCCAGAACGGCAACATGTCAAAGCACCTCGAGCATCGCGCCATGTTCATCCACCGCCAGACGCATCAGAGCGCCATGGCCCACCTCGACCTGCAGTAATTGCGCCCTCGGCAGCCCACGGGCACGCGCCAGCAGCAGGCGCATGACGCCGCCATGGGTGACCAGCAGCACGCGCTTGCCGGCATGCTGTTGATGCAGGCGCCCGACCGCAGCCAGCACACGCTCGGCAAAGGCCGCAACAGGCTCCCCTGCAGGCGGCGTGTAGCTGTACGGGTCGGCCCAGAAACGGCCAAGCTCGTCGGCCTGCGTTTGCATGATCTGCAAAGCACTGCGCCCTTCCCACTCGCCGAAATGCAGCTCTTGCAAATCGGCTTCGAGCTGAACCGGCATGCCCAGTTGCTCGGCAAACCGCGCACAGCGCTGCAATGGCGAACTGACCAGCACATCCCAGGGGCCAGCGCCTGCCAGCGCTGCGCGCATCTGGCCCCAGCCTTTATCGGTCAAGGCATCGTCCAGACTGCCACGCAGGCCGCCGCCCTGTTCGGTTTCACCGTGGCGCAGCAGGTCGAGGATCATGCCGGGCGGTCCGCCACCGCCGCTTCGGCGAAGGTCGCCATCTGCCCGTGCAGGGCGCAGGCCAGGCGCATCAGTGGCACTGCCAGGGCGGCGCCACTGCCCTCGCCCAGGCGCAGGCCCAGCGCCAGCAATGGCTGGGCCTGCAGCGCCGCGAGCAAGGCCTGGTGCCCAGGTTCGGCACCTTGGTGCGCAAACAGCAACCAGTCACGGCTCTGCGGATTGAGGCGCACCGCCAGCAATGCCGCGACGCTGCAGATGAAGCCATCCACCAGCACGGCGATACCTTGCTGGGCGCAGGCCAGGTAGGCACCGGTCAGCGCAGCGATCTCGAAGCCACCGACACAGGCCAGCGCCCGCAGCGGCTCGTCGGCGCGCAGGCCGTGCAGCGCCAAGGCGCGCTCGATTACGTCGGCCTTATGGCGAACACCAGCGCTGTCCAGGCCGGTACCCGGCCCGCTCAACTCATGTGCCGGGCAGGCCAGCAACGTGCTGGCCAAGGCGGCTGCGGCAGAGGTGTTGCCAATGCCCATCTCGCCGCCGATGAACAACTGAGCGCCCTTGGCCGCTGCACGCAAGGCGCTGTCACGACCTGCCTGCAAAGCAGCCTGCAGCTGGGCATCGGTCATCGCCGGCTGGCGGGCGAAGTTGGCGGTGCCGGCGCCCAGGCGCAGGTGCAGCACCCCTGGCAGTTCCAGCTCAGGATCGATCGTGCCCAGGTCGACCACGTCAAGGCTGGCCTGCAGTTGGCGGGCCAGCACGCTGATCGCCGCGCCCCCCTCCACGAAGTTGCGCAGCATCTGCCCGGTGACTGCCTGTGGGTAGGCCGAAATGCCCTCTTCGACCACGCCGTGGTCGCCCGCAAAGAGGCTGATGGCGACCTGATCCAGGACAGGCCGCTCGCAGCCTTGCAGGCCAGCCAATTGCACGGCCAAGCCCTCCAGCTGGCCGAGCGAGCCGGCAGGTTTGGTCAGCTGCTGCTGGCGGGCGCGGGCCTGGTCCATGGCGGCATTGTCGAGAGGTTGGCAGGCATCACGCCACCAGGCTTGGTTCATAGAGCGGGTCCTTTGAGCATGAGAGGTAGGCCGGCCACGGTCAGCACCACGCGTTGGCAGCGTTCGGCAACGGCCTGGTGCAGCCAGCCGGCCAGGTCGACGTAACGGCGGGTCAGCTCGCCCATGGGCACCACGCCCAGGCCGGTTTCGTTGCTGACCAGAATGATTGTGCCAGGCAACTGCTCCAGGCAGTCGAGCAGCGCATCGCGCTCCGCGGCCAGCCGCTGCGGATCTTCGAGCATCAGCAGGTTGGTCAGCCACAAGGTCAGGCAGTCCACCAGCAGGCATCGGCCTGCGGCGGCTTCTGCGCGCAGCACGGCAGCCAGGGCCAAGGGTTCTTCGATCAGCCCCCAGTCATCAGGCCGGCGCTGGCGGTGCAGGCGCACGCGCTCGTTCATTTCGCCATCGAGCGGCTCGCTGGTGGCGATGTAGGTAACCGGCAGGCCGCAGTTGCTGGCCAGTTGCTCGGCCAGGCGGCTCTTGCCCGAGCGGGCGCCGCCGAGAATCAGGTTGCGCATGTCAGGCGACTCCACAAAGCGTTCGCAGGTGAGCGGTATCCAGGTGCTGTTCAACCAGATCGGCCAGGCGCTCGATGTCACGTTCGCGCAGGGCCTCGTAGTCGATGGTCTGCACATGCTCCAGCCCCGCCCAGCGCAGCAGCGCGGCACACGACTGGCTGCCCTCGAACAGGCCATGCAGGTAGGTGGCGAGGATCTGGCCATCGGCACTCACGGCACCGTCACAACGGCCATCGGCGAGCTGCACCGCCGGCTGCTCCAAGGCAGGCCCGGCAGTGACCCCGGCATGAATTTCATAGCCGGCGACCGGCGCATCTTCAAGGCTCAGGGTCCCGGCAACGTTACGCAGTTGCTTGTCGGCCTCAAGCACCGTCACGTAGTCGAACAGGCCGAGCCCGGGACTCGAACCGGCAGCGCCCTCAAGGCCGAGCGGGTCCTGTACCTCGCGGCCAAGCATCTGCAGGCCACCACAGATCCCGATCAGCTTGCCGCCATAGCGCAGGTGGCGCTCGATGGCCTTGTCCCACCCACGTTCGCGCAGTTGCGCCAAGTCGCCACGTACGCTCTTCGAGCCGGGCAGGATGATCAGGTCAGCGGCCGGGTTCGGCTGGCCCGGGCCGATGAACTGCAGGTCGACCTGCGGGTGCAGGCGCAGCGGGTCGAAGTCGGTGTGGTTGCTGATGCGCGGCAACACCGGGACGATTACCTTGAGCACGCGCGCCTGCTTGGCGCCCTGACGGATGTCGATGCCATCCTCGGCTTCCAGGTGCAGGTCGGTGACGTAGGGCAGCACACCCAGCACCGGTTTGCCGGTGCGTTGCTCCAGCCAGTCCAGGCCCGGCTGCAGCAGCGCGATGTCGCCACGGAAGCGGTTGATGACAAAGCCCTTGACCCGCGCCTGCTCACTCGGTGACAGCAGTTCGAGGGTGCCGACGAGGTGGGCGAACACCCCGCCACGGTTGATGTCGGCCACCAGGATCACCGGGCAGTCGACCGCTTCGGCAAAGCCCATGTTGGCGATGTCGCCAGCACGCAGGTTGATCTCGGCCGGCGAGCCAGCCCCCTCGACCATCACCACCGGATAGGCGGCACTGAGGCGCTGATGCGAGGCCATCACCGCCTGCATGGCAATGGCTTTGTAGTCGTGATAGGCCACCGCATTCATGCTGGTGACTGCACGCCCGTGGATGATCACCTGGGCGCCCGTGTCGCTGTTGGGCTTGAGCAGCACCGGGTTCATGTCGGTGTGCGGTGCCAGTCGGCAGGCCTGGGCCTGCACCGCCTGGGCGCGGCCGATTTCGCCGCCGTCGGCGGTCACCGCGCTGTTGAGCGCCATGTTCTGCGGCTTGAACGGCACCACGCCGACGCCCTGGCGCAACAGCCAACGGCACAAGGCGGTGACCAGCGTGCTCTTGCCGGCATCGGAAGTGGTGCCTTGCACCATGAGGGTGGTCATGCCGTTTCCTTCTGGTAATCAGTCAGGGCCTGGGCCAGGCGCTGCTCGTCGGCGGCAGTTGCCGGCAGGCCAAGGCGTACGGCAGCGGGCTGCTCGAACAGGCGCACGAGGATGCCGCGGCGGGCGAGAAAGTCATGCAACTGGGCTGCTCGCGTGCTGCGTACGTACTGAAACAGGTCGCAGCCGCCGCTGGGCGCCAGGCCGCAGCCCTGCAGCAGTGCAGCCAGGCGCTGGCTGGCCAGGGCACAGCGTTCGAGCTGGGCCCGATGCGCCGCGTGGTCGGCAAAGCAGGCTTGCGCCAGCACCCGGGTCGGGCCGCTGACGGTCCACGGCCCGAGCCATTCGTCAAGGCGCCGCAACAAGGAGGGTTCAGCCACTACACAGCCCAGCCGCACACCGGCCAGGCCGAAGAACTTGCCGAACGAACGCAGCACGATCAGGCCCGGGCGCTCGGCGCAATCCGCCACGCTGTGTGGCGGTGAGTTGTCCATGAACGCTTCGTCCACCAGCAGCCAGCCACCGCGCTCAGCAAGACGCGCATGCCAGGCCAGCAGCCGTTCGCGCGGCACGAGCCGCCCGGTCGGGTTGTTCGGGTTGACCAGCACCAGCACGTCGAGCTGATCGAGTTGCGCCTCGACCTGGCTTTCCTCCAGCTCGATCAGCTGATGCCCGGCTCGCTGCCAGGCATGCGGGTGCTCGGCGTAGCACGGCGTCAGCACACCAACGCGCCCCAGCGGGCGCAGCAGGGGCAAGGCCTGGATTGCTGCCTGGGAGCCTGCCACGGGCAGCAGTTGCCGCACACCGTAGTAGTGCCGCGCAGCATCCTCCAGACCGTCGTCGGTCTCCGGCAGGCGTGCCCAGGCTTCTGGCGCAATGGCGGGAATCGGGTAAGGCCAAGGGGCAATGCCGCTGGACAGGTCGAGCCAGTCCTCGCGGGCAATCCCGTATTGCCGCACTGCCCGCAGCAGGCGGCCACCGTGTTCAAGCATTCAGATAGGCTCCCAGGCAAATCAGCAGTACCCACAACCAGACGCCACGCTGCACCAGGCTCCAGCCGCGCTCGATGGCATCGGCATCGGCCATGGGCCCTTCACCCAGGCGCGGGCGCTCGTGCAGTTCGCCGTGGTACACCGCCGGGCCACCCAGTTCCACACCCAGCGCACCGGCACCCGAGGCCATCACCGGCCCGGCATTGGGGCTGTCCCACAGCGGCGCCTGCTTGCGCCAGCAGGCCAGGGCCAGGCGCGTCCTGCCCAGCAGTGCGTAGGTCAGCGCCACCAACCTGGCGGGAATGTAGTTCAGCACATCGTCGATGCGCGCGGCGCACCAGCCGAAACGCTCGAAGCGCTCATTGCGGTACCCCCACATCGCATCCAGGGTATTGCTCAAGCGGTACAGCACTACCCCCGGCGCACCGGCGACGACAAACCAGAACAGCGCGGCGAACACCGCATCGCTGCCGTTTTCCAGCACCGACTCGGTGGCCGCGCGCGCCACGGCGGGCTCATCAAGCTCGCGGGTTTCCCGACTGACCAGATAGCCGACACGACGCCGCGCCTCTTCCAGATCACCTTGGCGCAAGGCATTGGCCACCGGCAATACATGCTCGCCGAGGCTGCGCAAGCCGAGGGCGCAATACAGCGCCAGCACATCCACCAGCCAACCGATACAGGGCAGCCAGGACAGGATCAGCGCCACCAGGGTCAAGGGCACCACGGCCAAGAACCAGGCACTCACGCCGTGGCTGCGCCAGCCGCGTCCGCCGGCATTCAGGCGGCGCTCCAGGCTCGACGCCAGGTTACCGAAGCCCACCAGTGGGTGCCGGCGCTTGGGCTCGCCCAGCAGTGCATCGAGGGCCACGGCGGCCACCGTCAGCAAGGCCACGCTCATGGGCGTTCTCCCCATTGGTTCTCGAACAGCATTTCACTCAAAGGGCGTTCCTCGGCCCAGTTTTCCTGGACCAACATGGGCTGTGCGTAGAATTCGCTGACCGGCCCCAGGCACAACACGGCCACCGGCTTGGCGCCTGCGGGCATGCCCAGCAGTGCGGCCAGGGCTTGCGGGTCGAACAGGGACACCCAACCCAACCCCAGGCCCTCGGCGCGGGCGGCCAGCCACAGGTTCTGGATCGCGCAGGCCAGTGAGGCCAGGTCCATTTCCGGCAGGGTACGGCGGCCGAAAATGTGCGGCTCACGGTTATCCATCAAGGCCGCCACCAGCACTTCGGCACAGTCGCTGATGCCCTCGACCTTGAGCTTCATGAAATCATCGGAGCGTTGGCCCAAGGCTTGGGCAGTACGCACCCGCTCCTCTTCGACCAGGCCCTGAATGCGCCCGCGCAGCTCGCGTTGGCTGATGCGGATGAACCGCCAAGGCTGCATCAGGCCGACACTGGGCGCCCGGTGCGCAGCGGCCAGCAGACGGCCGAGCAGCTCAGGCGCGACCGAGCCACCGGCAAAGTGGCGCATGTCGCGGCGTTCACCGATCGCCCGGTAGATCGCGGCGCGCTCGGCGGCGCTGTAGGCGTGATCAGTCATGGTCGCAACAGCGCCGCCGCCGCGTCAGGGTTGGACGGGAAGTAGAAGTGCACGTAGGAGGCGGTCAGCCGGCCCAGCCGATACACCGCTTCGTTGCCGCGCCCGCCGTTGGGGCTCAGGCCGCGGGCAATTGGCTCCAGCCCGGTGTTGGTCAGCGAGTGGTGATAGGTGTGCCCGCGCAGGGTGCCTTCCGGCAGTTCCACGGCCTGCAAGGCCAGGGCCGCCAAGCGCTTCTGCATGGTCGCCTCGCCGGGCAGCAGGCCGAGCAGCTCGGCACGCTCGCCAGCGACATCGGTCAGCGCCTCGAGCAGATACAGCATGCCGCCACACTCGGCCAGCAAGGGTTTGCCTTGGGCGTGATGGGCACGGATCGCCTCGCATATCGGCGCATTGGCGGCCAGCGCGTGGTGATGCAGCTCCGGATACCCCCCGGGCAGGTACAGGCTGTCCACTGCCGGCAGTTCACGATCGTGCAAGGGCGAGAAAAACGACAGCTGCGCGCCCAGGTCGCGCAACAGATCGAGGTTGGCGCCATAGGTGAAGGCGAACGCTTCGTCACGCGCCACGCCGATGCGCACGCCACTCAGCGAGCCGGCGCACGGCTGCGATGCAGGCGCGGCAAACACCACGGGCGGCGGCAAAGCAGCATCGCAGCTGGCGCCGAGCGCTTCGGCAGCCGCATCCAGGCGGGCATCCAAATCGTTCAGTTCGCTGGCCTGGACCAGTCCCAAGTGGCGGCTGGGCAGCTCGATGCCGCGCTCCCGCGACAGGCCGCCATACCAGCGCAGGCCCTCGGTCAGGCTGCCTTCGAGCAGTTGCGCATGGCGCAAGCTACCGACCCGGTTGGCCAGCACACCGGCGAACGGCAGGTCGGCCTGATAACGTGCCAGGCCCAGCGCCAGGGCGCCAAACGTCTGGGCCATGGCCGTGCCGTCGATCACCGCCAGTACCGGCACGCCAAAGTGGCGAGCCAGATCGGCACTTGACGGCGTGCCGTCGAACAGGCCCATCACCCCTTCGATCAGAATCAGGTCGGCCGCTTCTGCGGCTTGCCACAACAGGCGACGGCTTTCTTCGGCACCGATCATCCACAGGTCGAGCTGGTACACCGGCGCGCCACTGGCCCGCTCCAGGATCATCGGGTCGAGGAAATCCGGGCCGCACTTGAACACCCTGACCTTTCGCCCAAGGTTGCGGTGCAGGCGGGCCAGGGCTGCCGTCACGGTGGTCTTGCCCTGACCGGAGGCAGGTGCTGCGATCAGCACCGCCGGGCAGCTGCGCGTTGCACTCACAGTTCGACGCCCTTCTGCGCGCGAATACCGGCCTGGAACGCATGCTTGAGCATGCCCATCTCGGTAACCGTATCGGCCAGTTCGATCATTTCGGGCTTGGCCGCACGGCCGGTGACAATCACATGCTGCATCGGCGGCCGAGCCTGAATGTCACTCAGCACCTGGTCGAGGTCGAGGTAGCCGTGCTTGAGGGCGATGTTCAGCTCATCGAGCACCACGAACTGCACACCCGGGTCTTGCAGCAGTTGACGCGAAACCGCCCACGCGGCTTCGGCAGCAGCGATGTCGCGCTGGCGGTCCTGGGTCTCCCAGGTGAAGCCCTCGCCCATCACGTGGTAACGCACATGCTCGGGGAAGCGGCGGAAGAACAGTTCCTCACCGGTGCTGTTGCGGCCCTTGATGAACTGCACCACGCCGCACTGCATGCCATGGCCCAGCGCGCGCGCGAGCATGCCGAACGCCGAGCTGCTCTTGCCCTTGCCGTTGCCGGTGAGCACCAGCAGCAGGCCGCATTCATTAGGGGAGTTGGCAATACGCTCGTCGATGACCGCCTTCTTGCGCTGCATGCGCGCCAGGTGGCGTTCGTCGCGTTCGGTGGATTCGCTCATGAAGGGTTCTCCGCAGGCTGTCGCCGCAGGAAAGCGACGACAGGTAATAGGCGGGCAAACGGAGAACGCGCAGGGGCCATGGCCGCAGCCACGGTGCACCGCGCATCACCCTCCGTGATGCCGTTGGCAGTTTCAGGCCGGTCTCCGGGCTCGTGAGCGGGCAATCGGCCCTGGCCTGCGCGCCTTCCCGGGTTCGTACCCAGTGGCCCTGCGCGGCCGCTACTCACCTACCGTTGCGGGGGCAGCGCCGGAATCGCGCCATGCTGGCGACCACCGGCTTCCCAGTTTCACCCTGCCCAGTCGAGGCTGGCAGGGCACCTGAAACACGCCGCGAAGGTTAGAGGGTTGCACTGGGAGCGTCAATCGAACGCCGTCGATTGGCGTTGGCTAACTGGCCTGGGTCAATGGCCGATCCGCCAGGTTGTGCCACACTGAAGGCGGTGATATCACATAGCCACTACTTCGCGCCGAACGCCATTACAACGACAACAGGAGTGCGCAGCATGCAAGGCCAGATCATCAACAATCCGCGCCTGGAATTCCTCCGCCCGGTTCTGGAACGCTGGGTCGACTGCATCGACCGCTTCAACCAGTTCAACGGCGATGCCGAAGCGCCGTACTGGCATGGTATGCAGGCCAATATCGGCATGCTTGCCGCAGCCGCCTGGCAGGCGGAACTGGCAGCGCTGCCACAGTTTGCCAGCAAGAAACAGCGTGACGAAGGTGAACAGGAAGGGCGCTGCGACCTGTCGATCTGCAGCGCCGACGAGGTGCTCTACCTGAGCGTGAGCCAGCGCTGGCCAAGCATCGCCCAGCTGGACATGGCAGCGGCCCTGCAGCAAGCCGCCAGCCTCGCCCGCCACGTGGCCTACCCCAGCCAACTGAAAGCCGGGGCGCTGTTCGTCACGCCCTGGAAGGCAGGCCAACACGCCAGCCCGGAGCAACTGCAGGACCTGGTCGATGACCTGCAAAAGCATACGGCCTGCGCCATCGCCTGGTACTTCCCGTATGCCTATCGCAAGTTGCACAACGAACTGGGCCAGTACTACCCAGGGGTGGCCTTGCTGCTCAAGCAAGCCTGAGCCTGATGGTGCAGCCGGTGCAGGGATGCCCGGCTCGCCTCAACGGTTTTGCGCCAGGTTACCTTGCGCAATGACCCGCTTGGCCTGCAAATAAGCCTTCGACCAGTAGCTGTTGGACAGGTAATCCAGGCGTACCGTACCGCCCGTGCGAGGCGCGTGCACGAAGCGCCCCTCGCCCACGTAGATACCCGCATGGCTGACCTGCGAACCACCACCGGTGGCGAAGAACACCAGGTCACCAGACTGCAGCGAGTTGATATCCACGGTGGGCGCGCGCATGACGAGCATTTCGCGCGTCGAACGTGGCAGGCTGATGCCCGCCGCATCGCGGTACACATAACCGATCAGGCCGCTGCAGTCGAACCCGGAATCCGGTGTGTTGCCGCCCCACCGATACGGTGTACCCACCAGGCCGATCGCACGCATCAACACGTCGTCGGCGAGCGGCGAGGCTTCGGGCTGGTTGTAGGTGATCTGTGGCTGCACCACAGGGGCCGGTGCCGGGGCACGGCTGGAGCAGGCGGCCAGCAGTGCCACCAGGGAAAGGAGTGCGAAGCGCGCCATCATCGCCATGGCCAGAACTTCCTGTCTGAAACCGAACGGCCGCAGCCGAAAAGAGTTGAGAAATTAGATTAGACGCTTTCTGTAAATGCGCACGGCGGCGAGCTTTTTAAGCTACGCCGCCGTGGCAGGATATATCATTTTGATATCAATTGCGCGCGATATTGGTGGTCGGCGCCATGGCCAAGGCACGCTTGGCTTCGATGAAGGTCTTGCTCCAGTAGCGATCACCGAGGCTATCGATGCGCACACCACCGCTGCGGCGGCTGCTGGAGTGGATGAACTGGTTGTCACCCAGGTAGATGCCGGCATGGCTGACACGGCCACGGCCATTGGTGCTGAAGAACAGCAGGTCGCCTGGCTTGAGCTTGTTGCGAGCCACCTTTGGCGCATCGACGTTGATCATTTCGCGGGTCGAGCGCGGCAGGTTCATGCCGGCCTCTTCGCGGAACAGGTAGCCGATGAAGCCGCTGCAGTCGAAACCGGAGGCTTCCGAGGTACCGCCGAAACGGTAGCGGGTGCCGATCAGCGACATGCCGCGCTCGAGGATGCTGTCGGCCAGCACCGGGAGCTGATAGGGCTTGCTGCTGGAGAAGGCCTCCAGGTCATCTTCAGTGGCCTGCTCTTCTTCGCCGAAAACGGACGAAGGCGAAGCTTTGGCATTGTTGACCGATTGCGAGGCAATCGGGGTGTGATCCTGGGGCTGGGAAGCCGGGCCGTGGGCCGCGCAGCCAAACAACAGGGTCACGAGTGCGAGTGGCACGAGGGGTGCGAAGCGCTTGAGCATGGGCACGACCGTGTCTGTAATCCTTTAGAAGGGTGAAACTATGCCCTCTATCATGGCCATTTGCAAATTTTATCGAAAAAGATGTGACTTTTTCGTTTTGCGCCTCGGAGCCCAGTGTTTACGGGCGTTACCAGCCGAGGGTTTCCTTCAGGAAAGGGATCGTCAGCTTGCGCTGGGCCTGCAGGGAGGCCTGGTCGAGACGTTCGAGCAGGTCGAACAGCGCGCTCATGCTGCGCGTACCGCGCGTGAGAATGAAATGGCCGACCTCGTCGGTCAGGTGCAAACCACGGCGCGAGGCGCGCAATTGCAGGGCACGCAGTTTGTCTTCATCGGACAGGCCACGCATCTGGAAGACCAGCGCGAGGGTCAGGCGAGACTTGAGGTCTGGCAGCTTGATCGGCAGTTCACGGGGCGAAGCCGAGGCCGCCAGCAGCAGGCGGCGGCCGCTGTCACGCAGGCGGTTGAACAGGTGGAACATCGCTTCTTCCCAGTCCGCCTTGCCGGCGATCACATGCAGGTCGTCGATGCACACCAGTTCGTACTGGGCCAGGTAATCGAGCAGTTCAACGCCGCGATCGAGCAATTGCGCCAGTGGGAGGTATACCGCCGGTTCGCCGCGTTGCTGGAAGCGATGGGTGGCTGCCTGCAACAGGTGGCTGCGCCCGACGCCCTGCTTGCCCCACAGGTAGATGAGGCTTTCGGTCCAGCCGGCGTCGGCTTCGCACAGCCGCTCGACATAGCCTAACGCCGCAGCATTGGCGCCCGGATAGTAGTTGATGAAGGTGGCGTCATCGCGCAGGCGCACACCCAGGGGCAACTGGATCGGTGGTTTCATGCTCGCGGGCGGTCGGCAGGACCGCGGGGGGGCCTTTGGTGAACAATCTGCAAAGTCTATACCCGCATTGCAGAGCGCACAATCGTGCAGGCGGATTGCACAAGCAAAATCAACGAGTTGCGCCACTTCGGGGCGACGCAACCAAGGCTGGCGGTCATAGATCCGGGTCGACATCGCCGGCGTACATGTCAGATTCCTTGTACAAGTCGTGCACATGGCGGAGCAGGACCATGATCACCGCCGCCACTGGCAACGCCAGCAACACGCCGGTGAAACCGAACAGTTCGCCACCGGCAAGGATGGCGAAGATCACCGCCACCGGGTGCAGGCCGATACGGTCACCGACCAGCAGTGGCGTGAGTACCATGCCTTCGAGGGCTTGCCCGACCATGAACACGGCGACGATGCCAAGCATCGGATACAGGTCACCGCCAAACTGGAACACACCGGCCACCAACGCTGCGCCGATGCCAATGATGAAGCCCATGTAAGGCACGATGGCCGCCAGCCCCGCGAGCATGCCGATCAGCAGGCCCAGTTCCAGCCCGACCAGCATCAGGCCGGCCGAGTAGATGACGCCAAGCGCGAGCATCACCATCAACTGCCCACGAACGAAGGCACCCAGTACCTCATGGCATTCACCGGCCAGGCTGACCACCTGCGGCTCGCGTTGACGCGGCAGCAGGCCGCGCAGCTTGGCCATCATCAGGTCCCAGTCGCGCAAAAGGTAGAAGCCCACCACCGGGATCAGCACCATGTTGGCCAACCAGGCGATCAGCGCCAGGCTCGACGCGGTGGCATGGGACAGCAGCATACCGACGATATCGGTGGTCTGGCCCATGTGCGCGCCGATGGCGGCCTTGATCTTGTCGAACTTCCAGAAACCGTCGGCCAGGCCCAGGCGACCCTGCACCCAGGGCAGCGCCACATGTTCGAGCCAATCGAGCATCTGCGGCGCCAGCTCGTACAGGCGCAGCAGCTGTTTGGCCAGCAGCGGCACCAGCACCAGCAGCAAGGCCATCAGCAGCAAGGTGAAGAGGCCGAACACCACCACCACCCCCCAGGTACGCGACAGGCCCACGCGCTCCAGGCGGTCGACCAGAGGATCGGCCAGGTAGGCCAGCAAGATGCCAACCAGGAACGGTGTGAGAATGTTGTGCAGGCTATATAGAAGCACGGCGATCAGTAGCGCAGCACCCCAACCGATCCAGCGACGCACGTCAGTCATCGATAGCGCCCCTTACCAACGGAATCGCAGGCCGTCGAACGGCTTGGCAGGGACGGCTGCGGGCGTGCCTGGCTGGCCAGGTGCCGCGCCCGGAGTCGGCGCCGGTGTGACCGGGGTCGGCAGCGCCTGCTCGGGTGGCACCTCCTGCAACCTGGCCAGGCCCAGCTGGGCACGCAGCTGCTCACGGTTACCGCTGACCGCATAGGTCAAGGTACCGCCTTCGGCCAGCTCAAGGCGCGGGCCATATGGCTCGAGGACACGGCTCAGCTCGGCATAGCGTTGCAGGTTCATACCTTGCACCTGCAGCTGCAACTGGCTGCTGGCGCCGGGCTTGACCACATAGCGCGGCGCCAGGTGGCTGCTCACCGCCAGCATGACAGCGTCCGCCAGGGCCGCCTGGTCAGCGCCCTCGACATTGCCCTGCTCACGCTGGTCGCCCAGCCACAGCTGCCATTTACCTTGCCATTTGCCATCGGCCTCGTGGGCATGCACCGCCAACATGGCATCGGCGCCGTAGCGCTCGGAGGCTTGTCGCAGCGGGGCCGGATCAGTGCCTTCGAGCTGCTGGGCATTGGCCACCAGCTGCTCTTGCAGATCGGCCAGCGGCAGCCGCAGCGGCAGGCCGCGGTGCTGGGCTGCCCGGCGCAGCGGCTGGGCACTGGCCTGGCCGTCGCCGACCAGGTTGCTGCCTTCGGCACTGTCGTTGAGCCACCAGCCGAGGATGGAGGGCCGGTTACTGCCCCACAGCGCCAGCCCGGCCTTGCGCAAGGCCCGTTCGGTGCTGCCGGGGTCGAACTCGACCAACACCGATTCTGGCGGCCCGGCCTCGGTACCGACCTGGTTGATGATCTGTTGCGGATCCTTGCGCAACGCGGCCAGCGCCGGGCTCTGCACCGCCTTGGCGTCGCCGGTCAGGCGCAGCACCAAGGTATCGAAGGCCTTGCCAGTGGCGGCGCTGCGCGCTTCGGCGCCCTGCCCTTCGAGCGGCTCGCGCACCTGATAGAGCCCGGAGACAGTTTCAGCCTGCGCAGTGATGCAGGCCAGTGCAAGGCACCCTGCTGCCAGATAATTGAATAGTCGCATGGGGGATTCCTGTCCGATTGCGCTTGAAGCTTGTGGCTTGCAGCTTATACAGAAGGTGGCTCATCAACCACCCGCAGACCTTTTTCAGCAATTTACCGCCCTGCCCGTCGGCCTGAGGATGGCCGCTGCCCGGCAACCCTGATAAAATCGCGCGCCTTCACAGACCACAGACGTTTCAGGCAGCCGCCGCTTCCCAGCCGGCCTTGGCCGTCATGGTCGTTTCTACGAATCCCTCCCTCTTAAAGGCCTGGATCAATGAGCAAGCAACCCTCCCTGAGCTACAAGGACGCCGGTGTAGACATCGACGCCGGCGAAGCACTGGTCGAACGCATCAAGGGCGTGGCAAAACGCACCGCACGCCCTGAAGTCATGGGTGGCCTGGGCGGCTTCGGCGCCCTCTGCGAGATCCCGGCCGGCTACAAGCAGCCGGTGCTGGTCTCCGGCACCGACGGCGTCGGCACCAAGCTGCGCCTGGCACTGAACCTGAACAAGCACGACAGCATCGGCCAGGACCTGGTCGCCATGTGCGTCAACGACCTGGTGGTCTGCGGCGCCGAGCCGCTGTTCTTCCTCGACTACTATGCCACCGGCAAGCTGAACGTCGACGTGGCCGCCACCGTGGTCACCGGCATCGGCGCCGGCTGTGAACTGGCTGGCTGCTCGCTGGTCGGCGGCGAAACCGCCGAAATGCCGGGCATGTACGAAGGCGAAGACTACGACCTGGCAGGCTTCTGTGTCGGCGTGGTGGAAAAGGCCGAGATCATCGACGGTTCCAAGGTTGCCACCGGCGACGCGCTGATCGCCCTGCCGTCCTCCGGCCCACACTCCAACGGCTATTCGTTGATCCGCAAGATCCTCGAAGTGTCCGGCACCGACATCGAAAACACCCAGCTCGACGGCAAGCCGCTGACCGACCTGCTGATGGCGCCGACCCGCATCTACGTCAAACCACTGCTGCAGCTGATCAAGAACACCGGCGCAGTCAAGGCCATGGCCCACATCACCGGTGGCGGCCTGCTCGACAACATCCCGCGTGTACTGCCGAAGAACGCCCAGGCCGTGGTTGACGTGGCCAGCTGGCAGCGCCCGGCAGTGTTCGACTTCCTGCAGGAAAAAGGCAACGTCGACGAGCACGAAATGCACCGCGTCCTGAACTGCGGCGTCGGCATGGTCATCTGCGTGGCCCAGGATCAGGTCGACGCAGCCCTGAACGAACTGCGCGCCGCCGGTGAACAGCCTTGGGTCATCGGCCATATCGCCGAGGCCACCGAAGGCGCCGCTCAGGTCGAACTGCAGAACCTCAAGGCACACTGATGCCGAGCAAGCCCTGCAATGTAGTGGTACTGCTGTCGGGTTCCGGCAGCAACCTGCAAGCCTTGATCGACAGTTGCCGCGCGCAGGACAGCCAGGTACGCATCGCCGCGGTGGTCTCCAACCGTGCCGATGCCTATGGTTTGCAGCGGGCCCAGGCAGTCGGTATCGACACCGTGGTGCTCGACCACACCCAGTTCGACGGCCGTGAAGCCTTCGATGCCGCGCTGATGGCGCACATCGACGGTTTCACCCCGGACCTGGTGGTGCTGGCTGGCTTCATGCGCATCCTCAGTGGCGGCTTCGTGCGCCACTACCACGGTCGCCTGCTCAACATCCACCCGTCGCTGCTGCCTCGCTACAAGGGCCTGCATACTCACCGTCGGGCACTGGAAGCAGGCGACGCCGAACATGGCTGCAGCGTACACTTCGTCACCGAGGAACTCGATGGCGGGCCTCTGGTCGTACAGGCTGTAGTACCGGTGCTGCCTGATGACACGGTGGAAAGCCTGGCCCAAAGGGTTCACCATCAGGAACACCAGATCTACCCGCTGGCGGTGCACTGGTTTGCCCAAGGGCGCTTGCGCCTGGGTGAACAGGGTGCCTTACTGGATGACCAACCGCTGCCGGCCAGTGGTCACTTGATCCGACCCTAGGAGAATTTATGCGTCGCGCCCTGCTATTGGCTCTCGCCGTGCTCGCCCTGCCCCTCCAGGCAGCTGACCTGAAGCCGTTCTCGGCAAGCTACACCGCCGACTGGAAGCAACTGCCCATGAGCGGCACCGCCGAGCGCAGCCTGGTCAAGAACAAGGACGGCAGCTGGGACCTTGATTTCAAGGCCTCCATGATGATCGCCAGCCTGACCGAGCAAAGTACCCTGCGCCTGGACAACGACACCCTGCTGCCGCAAAAGTACCACTTCGAGCGCGGCGGCCTGGGCAAGGCCAAGACCGTCGACCTGACCTTCGACTGGAACGCCAAGAAAATCACCGGTACCGACCGCAAGGACGCCATCAACCTGCCGCTCAACCGCGGCGTGCTGGACAAGTCGTCCTATCAACTGGCCCTGCAGCACGATGTGGCTGCCGGCAAGAAGAGCATGACCTACCAGGTGGTCGATGGCGACGAGATCGACGCTTATGACTTCCGCGTACTCGGCACCGAGAAGGTCACCACCAAGACTGGCCAGGTCGAGGCGGTAAAAGTCGAGCGCGTGCGCGACCCCAGCCAGAGCAAGCGCATCACCGAGCTGTGGTTCGCCAAGGATTGGGATTACCTGCTGGTACAACTGCGCCAGGTCGAGACCGATGGCAAGGAGTACGTGATCGTGCTGCAGGATGGCACGGTCGATGGCAAGACGGTGAAGGGTAACTGATCCGCCACAGCCCGCAGCATCCGGAGCCCCGCCTTGTGCGGGGCTTCTTTTTGCCTGGCTTTCATGAAACTTGTTTCATGCCCGTTTTATTTACTTAGCCTGCTAACAAACTCTATAAAGGGGTTGTGCGACACAGTGTCGCAGCCAACTCAAGCAGTGGAGTTTACCGATGACAGTCCAAGTAACCGAACGCGACGAATCGAAAATGTCCCACGAAGGCCTGGCCGCTGGCGTGCGGATCTGGGATGTGCACCAGCAAGGCCAGCTGGTAGGCATGTTCCACCAGGAACATGAAGCTCACCAGTATCGGGCCGAGCTCGAAGCCCTGGAAAACCAGCGCACCACGCAATGACCCGGTCTTCCAATAAAAAACCCCGCCGCGGCGGGGTTTTTCGCATCACCACATCAGATCATCCGGGATCTTGTAGGCCGCGTACGGATCGTCTTCGTCCGCCTCCTCGACATGGGTATTGAGCAGCAGGATGCGGCTCGCGTCGCGCTCCTGAATCTTCACCGCCGCCTCGCGCGGGATCACTTCATAGCCACCGGCATGCGACACGATGGCCAGGGCACCGTTACTCAGGCGGGTGCGCATCAGGGCATTGACGGCAATGCGCTTGACCTTCTTGTCGTCGACGAAGTTGTAGTAGTCCTCGGTGGTCAGCTTGGGCAGGCGGGTGGCTTCGATCAATTGCTTGATCTGCGCCACACGGGCCTTCTGCTCGGCTTTTTCCTGTTGCTGGCGATTGAGTTCCTGGTCACGCCTGGCCTTCTCGGCCATGGCTTCCCTGGCCATACGCTGCTGGCTGTCGTCGACTTCGACCTGGCCCTTGTGCTCCATGCGCTTCTGTTTCTTTTCGGCTTTGTTGGTCTGTGAGACCTGTTTCTGGTTGACCAGACCGGCTTTGAGCAATTGGTCGCGAAGGGAAAGGCTCATGAATGTTCACTCACTTATGCAACAGCTCAGCCGCAGCTGGGCAGGTTCTTTTCCTGACGTTTGGCTTCACCCCAGAGGGCATCCAGCTCGTCAAGGTTACAATGTTCAATCGGCCGACCGCTGTCGCGCAATGCCTGTTCGATAAAGCGGAAACGCCGCTCGAACTTGCGGTTGGCGCGGCGCAGGGCGTTTTCCGGGTCTTGCTTGAGGTGCCGGGCCAGGTTCACGGCGGCAAACAGCAGGTCGCCGACCTCATCCTCGAGGGCATCGGCGTCGCTGTCGGCCATGGCCTGCAACACTTCATCGAGCTCCTCGCGCACCTTGTCCAGCACCGGCAATGCCGCTGGCCAGTCGAAACCGACAGTGGCAGCGCGTTTCTGCAGTTTGGCCGCCCGCGACAGCGCCGGCAATGCCGTTGGTACGTCATCGAGCAGCGACAGTTGTTCAGGGGTGCTTTTCTCGGCGCGTTCCTCGGCCTTGATCTCTTCCCAGCGTGACTTGACCTGGGCCTCGTCAAGGCTGGGGGTGTCGAGCGGTGCGTACAGTTCGCCGGTCGGGAAGACGTGCGGGTGACGACGGATCAGCTTGCGGGTGATGCTATCGACCACGCCATCGAACTCGAAACGCCCCTCCTCCCGGGCCAGCTGGCTGTAGTACACCACTTGGAACAACAGGTCGCCGAGCTCGCCCTGCAGGTGTTCGAAATCGCCGCGCTCGATGGTGTCGGCGACTTCGTAGGCCTCTTCGATGGTGTGCTGCACGATGCTCGCATAGTTCTGCTTCAGGTCCCATGGGCAGCCGTACTGCGGGTCGCGCAGGCGGGCCATGAGGTGCAGCAGGTCTTCGAGGGTGTAGGTCATTCAAGCAGGTCCTTCAGTGGCAACTTCTTCGCGGGCAAGCCCGCTCCCACAGGGTATTGTGCAATTTCCAAGATGTGCACCCTACCTGTGGGAGCGGGCGTGCCCGCGAAGCAGGCGCCGCGGTCTCAAGGGGTACGATTACGCCGCGTCTCGATGATGTTCGGCAACTGCGAAATCCTGCCCAGGAGGCGCCCAAGCGCATCCAGGCCCGGAATCTCGATGGTCAGCGACATCAGCGCGGTGTTGTCTTCCTTGTTCGAGCGGGTGTTTACCGCCAGCACGTTGATCTTCTCGTTCAGCAGTACCTGCGACACGTCGCGCAACAAGCCTGGGCGGTCATAGGCGCGGATGACGATGTCGACCGGATAGGTCTGCACCGGGATCGGCCCCCAGCTTACCTGGATCATCCGCTCCGGCTCGCGCCCGGCCAGTTGCAGCGCCGAGGCGCAGTCCTGGCGGTGGATGCTGACGCCGCGGCCCTGGGTGATATAACCGACGATGGCGTCGCCCGGCAGCGGCTGGCAGCAGCCGGCCATCTGCGTGAGCAAGTTGCCGACGCCCTGGATCTGGATATCGCCACGCTTGCCGGTACGCGGCCCGGTGGGCTTGCGCGGCACCAGCTCGATCTGCTCGATGCGCTCGGGCTCGAGCAATTGCTGGGCGGCGTTGACCAGGTGCGCCAGGCGCAGGTCGCCGGCCCCCAGCGAGGCGAACATGTCTTCGGCGGTCTTGACGTTGGTCTTCTCGGCCAGGCGCTCGAAGTCCACCTGCGGCAGGCCCAGGCGGCTGAGCTCGCGTTCGAGCAAGGTCTTGCCGGCAGCGACGTTCTGGTCACGCGCCTGCAGCTTGAACCAGTGGACGATCTTGGCCCGCGCCCGCGAGGTGGTGACGTAGCCCAGGTTGGAGTTCAGCCAGTCGCGGCTCGGGTTGCCGTGCTTGCTGGTGATGATCTCCACCTGCTCGCCGGTCTGCAGGCTGTAGTTGAGCGGCACGATGCGCCCGTTGATCTTGGCGCCACGGCAGTTGTGGCCGATCTCGGTGTGCACCCGGTAGGCGAAGTCCAGCGGGGTGGCCCCCTTCGGCAGGTCGATGGCGTGGCCATCCGGGGTGAACACGTAGACCCGGTCAGGCTCGATATCGACCCGCAGCTGCTCGGCCAGGCCACCGATATCGCCCAGCTCTTCATGCCATTCGAGCACCTGGCGCAGCCAGGAAATCTTCTCTTCGTAGTGGTTGGAGCTCGGCTTGACGTCGGTGCCCTTGTAGCGCCAGTGGGCGCAGACGCCGAGTTCGGCTTCTTCGTGCATGCCGTGGGTACGGATCTGCACTTCCAGCACCTTGCCCTCGGGGCCGATCACCGCAGTGTGCAGCGAGCGATAGCCGTTTTCCTTGGGGTTGGCGATGTAGTCGTCGAATTCCTTGGGAATATGCCGCCACAGGGTGTGCACGATGCCCAACGCGGTGTAGCAATCGCGCACCTCCGGCACCAGCACGCGGACCGCACGCACGTCGTAGATCTGGCTGAACTCGAGGCCCTTGCGCTGCATCTTGCGCCAGATCGAATAGATGTGTTTTGCCCGGCCGCTGATGTCAGCCTTGACACCTGTCGCCAACAGCTCGTTCTGCAGCTGGTTCATCACATCGCTGATGAAGCGCTCCCGGTCCAGCCGGCGCTCGTGCAACAGCTTGGCGATCTGCTTGTACTGGTCGGGCTCCAGGTAGCGGAAGGACAGGTCTTCCAGCTCCCATTTGATGTGGCCGATGCCCAGGCGGTGGGCCAGTGGCGCATAGATGTCGAACACCTCGCGCGCCACGCGCAGGCGTTTTTCGTCATCGGCGGACTTCACCGCACGGATCGCGCAGGTACGCTCGGCCAGCTTGATCAGCGCCACGCGCACGTCGTCGACCATGGCCACGAGCATCTTGCGCAGGTTCTCGACCTGCGCCTGCGACCCCAGCACCAGCGACTGGCGCGGGCTGAGGCTGGCACTGATGGCGGCCATGCGCAGCACGCCGTCGATCAGCTTGGACACCACCGGGCCAAAGCGCTGGCCGACTTCGGCCAAGGTCACCTTGCCTTCACGAACCGAGCGATAGATCACCGCCGCGACCAACGAATCCTGATCGAGTTTGAGGTCGGCAAGGATTTCAGCGATTTCCAGGCCAGCCTGATAACTGGACGTACCATCGGCCCACGAATGCTTGGCCGGGTTGCCCTTCTTTTCGATTTCCTGGGCGAACTCGCAGGCTTCTTTAAGCGCCACGCGATCCAGAGCCGAATCGACGCTAACCACATGATCCAGCCATGCTTCGAGATTGATACTGCCGTCTGTGTTGACCGGCTGGTGCACTCTCACCTGTACCATCTTTGTTTTACCTTTCCATACAGCGCACCACACGGGTGCACTGGCTATCACCGTGCAGCTTCGCTTCCGTGGAAGCCGCACCAAGGGGCCAGCTCGCTAGCCCGCTTCGAATAACGCCATGGCTTCGACATGCGCCGTCTGAGGAAACATGTCGATAATCCCGGCCCTTTTTAACCGGTACCCCTGGCCGACCAGCACCTGGGCGTCTCTCGCCAGCGTGGCCGGGTTGCACGATACATACACCAAGCGCTTGGCCTTGAGGCGGGCGATGTCTTGCACCACCTCGTATGCACCGTCGCGCGGTGGATCCAAGAGTACCGCAGAAAAGCCCTCGGCGGCCCATTCGGCGCCTGCCAAAGGCTGCGATAAATCGGCCTGAAAAAACGCGGCGTTATGCACATCGTTGTTCCGGGCATTGGCCGCGGCCCGATCGACCATGGCCTGTACACCTTCAACTGCCACCACTTCACGTGCCTGGCGCGCCAGCGGCAGGGCAAAGTTGCCGAGGCCGCAGAACAGGTCCAGCACACGCTCGTCAGCCTGCGGAGCGAGCCAGGCCATGGCCTGCTCGATCATCGCCGTGTTGACCTGGGCGTTGACCTGGACAAAATCGCCCGGGCGCCAGGCCAGTTCCAGCTGCCAGGGCTCCAGGGCAAAGCCCAGTTTCGCCTCGGCATCCACCGCTGCCGGCTCGCCTTCACCCTGCAGCCACAGCTGCGCCTTGGCCTCATCACAGAATGCCTGCAGGCGCGCCAGGTCGTCCGCAGGCAACGGCGCCACGTGACGCACCAGCACGGCCTCGGCGGTACCGCTGAACAGTTCCACATGGCCGATCGCCTGCGGCTTGCCCAGCGAGCGCAATACGGTCGGCAAGTGGCGAAGAATAGATTGCAAAGGCTGTACCAGCACGGCGCAGTCATCGATGGAGACAATTTCCTGGCTGGCCTCGGCGCGGAAACCGACATCCAGGTGCTTGGCCTTCACGTCCCAGCGCACGGCTACTCGCGCGCGGCGGCGGTAGCCGAGTTCCGGCCCGCTCAGGGGCGCGGCCCATTCTTCGGGCTGCACGCCGGCCACCCGTTGCAGTTGTTCGGCCAAGGTGCGCTGCTTGAGCACCAGCTGTGCATCGTGGGGCAGATGTTGCAGGTTGCAACCGCCGCAACGCTGGTAGTGGCGGCAGGGCGCCTGGCGGCGTCCAGGGCTGGCTTGCAGCACACGCTCCAGGCGCGCCTCGACGACCTTGCCGCGGGCGTTGAGCACCCGCGCTTCGACCGCTTCACCGGCCAGTGCGCCGCTGACGAACCAGGTACGCCCTTCCAGGAAGGCGATGCCGCGGCCGTCACCGGCCAGGCGCTCGATAGCCAGGCGCTGCTTCTTGCCCACGGGGACCTGGGGCGTGCGGTTGCCGCCGGCTGGCTGGAAGCGCAGGCCGCTGTTGCTTTTTTTCTTGGACATTTAGCTCGGGTCGAACAGGCCGGTGGACAGGTAACGGTCGCCGCGGTCACAGATGATCGCGACCATCACGGCGTTTTCCACTTCGCGGGACAGGCGCAGCATGGCTGCCACCGCACCACCGGAAGACACGCCGCAGAAAATGCCCTCTTCGCGCGCGAGGCGGCGAGTGGTGTCCTCGGCCTCCTGCTGGGACATATCCATCACGCGGTCGACGCGGGTGGCATCGAAAATCTTCGGCAGGTACTCCTCGGGCCAGCGGCGGATACCCGGAATGGCCGAGCCTTCCATCGGCTGCAAGCCGACGATCTGCACGCTGGGGTTCTGTTCCTTGAGGTACTGAGAGCATCCCATGATGGTACCGGTGGTACCCATGGAGCTGACGAAATGGGTGATGCTGCCCTGGGTCTGCTGCCAGATCTCCGGGCCGGTGCTGGTGTAATGGGCGATCGGGTTGTCGCCGTTGGCAAACTGGTCGAGGACCAGGCCGCGGCCTTCGGCCTGCAACTTCTCGGCGAGGTCGCGGGCGCCTTCCATGCCCTCTTCCTTGGTCACCAGGATCAGCTCGGCGCCGTAAGCGGTCATGGCGGCCTTGCGTTCGGCGGTGGAATTGTCGGGCATGATCAGGATCATCTTGTAACCCTTGATCGCCGCCGCCATCGCCAGGGCGATGCCGGTATTGCCGGAGGTGGCTTCGATCAGGGTGTCGCCTGGCTTGATCTGGCCGCGCAGTTCGGCGCGGGTGATCATCGACAGTGCCGGGCGGTCCTTCACCGAGCCGGCGGGATTGTTACCTTCGAGCTTGAGCAGGAGGGTATTGCTGGTTTCGCCAGCGATACGCTGCAGGCGAACCAGGGGCGTATTGCCGACGCAATCGGCGATGGTTGGGTACTGCAAGGTCATGGTGTATTTCACAATCCGGACGGCAGGGGTGCCTATCATACCGGCAAACCTTTCCCGGCCATATCACGCAATCTGTGGACGCTATAGCTACCAGCTATAACGGCGCCACCGAAGAGGCCGGCACATGAAACGGCAGCCGCATGCACAGCCGGAGCCCTGACGTGCCATTTTCGGCCCACAAGGTCCCACCCTGGCGCTGAATGGCACTGCGGGCAATGCTCAACCCCAGGCCGAAACCGCCGTCCCCAGGCCGCGAACCATCGAGCCGGGAAAACGGCGCAAAGATGCGCTCCAGATCCTCATCGGCGACACCGCCGCCTTCATCTTCCAGCCACAGACGCCAGTAGCCACCTTCGCGCTGCCCGCCCAACCGTACCAAGCCGTTTTCCGGCGAATGGCGGATGGCATTGCGCAGCATGTTCTCCAAGGCCTGGGCCAAGTGGTTGAGGTTACCCTGCACCCAGCAATTGCCCGGCAGTTCACAGCGCAAGCGCCCGGGCGACCAGCCGCTTTCGTAGCTGGCGTCCTCGGCCAGCAGCTCCCAGAGCGCCTGGACCTGGATCGGCTCAAGGTTCATCGGCGCACGTTCGGCATCCTGCCAGGCCAGTTGCAGCGTGTTCTCGACCAACTGCTGCATGCAGTCGACTTCACGGCCCAGGCGCTCACGCAGGCGCGCGAAGTCAGTCTCGCCATCGCAGGCGACGCGCAGGCGGCTCAGCGGGGTGCGCATTTCGTGGGAAAGGTCGCGCAGCAGTTGCTGCTGCATCGCCACGGTACCTTGCAGGCGCTCGGCCATCTGATCAAAGGCTCGGGCCAGTTCACCCAGTTCGTCGTGGCGGGCCGTGGTGCGTGAATCCAGCCGTGCCGAAAGCTGGTCGGCACGCCAGGCATTGGCCTGCTCGCGCAACTGGTTGAGCGGGACGATCAGCATGCGGTACAAGCCGACACACAGCAGCAAGGTGAACAGGCCAGGGATGATGCCGTTGGTGACGACCTGCCAGAACACGCGGTACTGGCCGGGGTTGAAACGTTGCGGCAGCTCGATCACCAGCATGCCCTGCTGCGGCGCACCGGGGAACGGAATGCGCAACCAGGGTTGGTCGACGCTGCGCCGGCTCATGGGCCAGTCGACCCCACGCAGGCGGGTCAGCCGCTGCATGATCTCAGGGCCAGGAATGGCGCTGTCCAGGGGACGCAGGTTCAGGTCGAGCACACCGATCCAGCCATGCTCACGCTGGTGCATCGCCGCCACCCAGCGGTCCAGCCCTTCGCGTCCCCCGGTGCGCCAGGCCCTTTCGGCGTCGCTGGCATAGTCGCGCAGCACCTGGCGGGCCGGCGGGTCGAGAAAGGCGTTGCGGGTTTCCATATGACGGCCCCAGGTGTAGCTGAGGCCGATCATCAACAGGCAGAAACCCACCAGCAGGGTGGCCAGCTTCCAGAACAGTGAATGGCGATCAAGCATGACTTAGTCCGCTTCGCCGGCACTGAGCACGTAGCCCTTGCCCCACACCGTGCGGATCTGCCAGGCGTGGTAATCGATACCCTTGAGTTTGCGGCGGATCTGGCTGATATGCATGTCGAGGCTACGGTCGTGCCGCGAGTAGCCGCGCTGGAGCACCTGCTGGTAAAGGAAGGGCTTGCTCAGTACTTCATCGACATTGCGATGAAGGATATCGAGCAGGCGGTATTCGCTCGGCGTCATGCCGGCGTGCTGGCCATTCAGGCTGACATCACACCGGCTTTCGTCGAAGTACAACTCGCTTGCGGCCACCGCCTGCTGCGGCTGATGACGCCGCTCAAGAGCGACCCGGCGCAGGATCGCCTCGATCCGCACCTGCAGTTCGGCGATGCTGAAGGGCTTGGGCAAGTAGTCGTCGGCGCCGCGCTGGAAACCGCTGATGCGGTCGGCCTCGGCGCCCAGTGCCGACATCAGGATCACCGGCGTGGCGCTGCGCTGGCGCAGCCGGGCAAGGGCATCCAGGCCATTGAGGCCGGGCAGCAGGATGTCCAGCAGGACCACGTCGAACGCTTGGCGGTCGGCTGCTTCCAGGCCATCCAGGCCATTGCGGCACCAGGTGACCTGGAAGCCGCCACGCTGCAGTTCTTCGTGCAGGTACGCCCCCAGCACAGGATCGTCCTCGATCGCCAGGATGCGCGAGGCGCAACTAGTTACAGGATTCATTGGCAACTGCCATACATTCTCAATTGCGCGATTATTGTGCATGCTCTCCTTTCAGGCAACTGCCTGCGACCAGTGCCTTGGCCCGCCACGAAATGACATTCAAAGAGTGCAATAGCGCAGCCAGCGGAGTAACTTTCCGCTTTGTGCCGTCGCAGCGACGACGGCATCCAGGCACATCACAGGAGGCGAGTGTGCTCGATCGTTTGGGAATCAGAAGCCGGGTGCTGCTGCTGGCATTGCTGCCTGCCAGCCTGATGGCACTGGTGCTGGGCAGCTATTTCACCTGGCTGCAGCAAGACCAGTTGCGCACCCAGTTGCTGCAGCGCGGCAAGATGCTCGCCGAGCAACTGGCCCCGCTGGCCGCACCGGCCCTGGCACGCCAGGCGCCTGCCCAGCTGGAGCGCATTGCCGCGCAGACCCTGGAGCAGGCCGACGTACGTGCCGTGGCCTTCCTCGCCCCCGACCGCAGCCGCCTGGCCCATGCCGGCCCGAGCATGATCAACCAGGCGCCCAGCGGCGGTACCGGCACGCAGTTGCTGCAGCGTACCGGCAACGACGCCACCCGTTACCTGATGCCGGTGTTCGGCCACCACCGCGATCTGGCCACCGATGCCGTACCGGCCGAAGCCGAGCGCCTGCTCGGCTGGGTCGAGATCGAGCTGTCCCACGACGGCACGCTGCTGCGTGGCTACCGCAACCTGTTCACCAGTGTGCTGCTGATCCTCGCCTGCCTGGCCCTCAGTGGCCTGCTGGCGATGCGCATGAGCCGTACCATCAATGACCCGATCGCACGCATCAAGCAGACGGTCAACCTGCTCAAGGACGGCCACCTCGACGAACGCCTGCCGGCCATGGGCAGCCATGAGCTGGACGAACTGGCCCGCGGCATCAACCGCATGGCCGAGACCTTGCACGGCGCCCACGAAGAGCTGCAGCACAGCATCGACCAAGCGACCGAGGACGTACGCCAGAACCTGGAAACCATCGAGATCCAGAACATCGAGCTGGACATGGCGCGCAAGGAGGCCCTGGAGGCCAGCCGCATCAAATCGGAATTCCTGGCCAACATGAGCCATGAAATCCGCACCCCGCTCAATGGCATCCTGGGCTTCACCCACCTGCTGCAGAAGAGTGAGATGACCCCGCGGCAGCTGGACTACCTGAACACCATCGAAAAGTCCGCCGACAACCTGCTGGGGATCATCAACGAGATCCTCGACTTCTCCAAGATCGAAGCGGGCAAGCTGGTGCTCGACAGCATCCCGTTCAACCTGCGCGACCTGGTCCAGGACACCTTGACGATCCTCGCCCCTGCCGCCCACGCCAAGCAGCTCGAACTGCTCAGCCTGATCTACCGCGATACGCCGATTTCGCTGATCGGCGACCCCTTGCGGCTGAAACAGATCCTTACCAACCTGGTGAGCAACGCGATCAAGTTCACCCGCGAAGGCACCATCGTCGTCCGGGCGATGCTCGACGACGAACACGAAGACAGCGCCCAGCTGCGCATCAGCGTGCAGGACACCGGCATCGGCCTGTCACCACAGGACGTGCGCACGCTGTTCCAGGCCTTCAGCCAGGCCGACAATTCACTGGCTCGTCAACCCGGCGGTACCGGCCTGGGGCTGGTGATTTCCAAGCGCCTGATCGAGCAGATGGGCGGCGAAATCGGTGTCGACAGCACGCCGGGCGAGGGTTCGCAGTTCTGGATCAGCCTGAGCCTGCCCAAGGCACACGACGACATCGAGGAGCAGCCGCTGCAACCGCTGCTGGGACGCAGAGTGGCCATCGTCGACGGCCATGAGCTGGCGCGCCAGGCCCTGGAGCACCAGCTCGAGGATTGCGGCCTGAGCGTCAGCCTGTTCGCGTCCTACGACCAGCTGCTGCAAGGCGTGAAGGCCGGCTTCCAGGCCGGCATGCCCTTCGAGTTCGCGGTGCTCGGTGCCAACCTCGGTACGCTTTCACCGGAACAGCTCGGCCAGTACAACCAGCAACTGGAGCGCCTGCGCTGCCAGTGCGTGGTGCTGTGCCCGACCACCGAGCAAGCGCTGTATCACCCCTTCCTGCCCAACGGCCATGGCCAACTGCTGTCCAAGCCGACCTGCACGCGCAAGTTACGCCGCCTGTTGCTGGAATTGGTACAACCGCGACGGCTGCAGGCCGAACCGGGGTTGCCCGGCAGCGGCCAGCGCCGGGCGAAGATTCTGTGCGTCGACGACAATGCCGCCAATCTGTTGCTGGTACAGACGCTGCTCGAGGACCTGGGCGCCGAAGTGCTGGCGGTAGACAACGGCCTTGCCGCCGTGCAGGCGGTCCAGGCTGAGCCTTTCGACCTGGTGCTGATGGACGTGCAGATGCCCGGCATGGACGGCCGCGCCTGCACCGAGCAGATCCGTCTGTGGGAAAAGACCCAGAGCGGCAACCCGCTGCCGATCGTCGCCCTGACCGCGCATGCCATGGCCAACGAGAAACGCGCTCTGTTGCACAGCGGCATGGACGATTACCTGACCAAGCCGATCAGCGAGCGGCAGTTGGCCCAGGTAGTGCTGAAGTGGACCGGGCTGAGCCTCGGTGCGTCGCCACTGGAGCATGCCAGCGAGCCACTGGGTGACGGCCATGAGCTACCTGTGCTGGACCCGGACGAAGGCTTGCGCCTGGCTGCCGGCAAGCCAGACCTGGCAGCCGACATGCTGGCCATGCTGCTGGCGTCGCTGGAAACCGACCGCCAGGCGATTCGCTCCGCTCGCGAGGCAGCTGACAGCACGACGCTGATCGAGCAGGTGCACCGGCTCAATGGTGCCTCGCGTTACTGCGGTGTGCCGCAGTTGCGGGCGGCGTGTCAGCGCAGCGAGACACTGCTCAAGCAGGACAGCCCGCAGGCCCAGCAGGCGCTGGATGAGCTGGACGCGGCGATCAATCGGTTGGTGGCGCAGGCGCGCCTTAGTGCCTGACTGGATAGAGTCGGCGCTCGGTCTCCCAGGCGCCACAAAACCCAAGACATACACTGCAAAGGACCCATACCATGCGCGTTCTGTTGTTCAGCAGCCAGCACTACGACCAGGAAAGCTTCACCCAGGCCGCCCGTGACAGCGCCCTGGACCTGCACTTCCAGCCCACCCGCCTGACCCTCGACACCGCCCCGCTGGCCCAGGGCTACGAGGTCGTCTGCGCCTTCATCAACGACGAGCTCGACGCCCAGGTGCTGCAGCGCCTGGCCGCGGGTGGTACGCGGCTGATCGCCCTGCGCTCGGCCGGCTACAACCACGTCGACCTGGCCGCGGCGCAGCGCCTTGGCCTGGCCGTGGTGCGCGTGCCGGCCTATTCGCCACATGCCGTGGCCGAGCATGCCGTGGCCTTGATCCTGGCGCTCAACCGCCGCCTGCACCGGGCCTACAACCGCACCCGCGAAGGTGACTTCACCCTGCACGGGCTGACCGGCTTCGACCTGCATGGCAAGACCGTCGGTGTTGTCGGCACTGGCCAGATCGGCAGCGCCTTTGCCCGCATCATGGCCGGTTTCGGCTGCCAGTTACTGGCGTATGACCCCTACCCCAACCCGGAACTGCTGGCCCTTGGCGCGCGCTACATGGCATTGCCCGACCTGCTGCGCGAGGCGCAGGTCATCAGCCTGCACTGCCCGCTGACCGAGCACACCCGGCACCTGATCAATGCGCAAAGCCTGGGCCAGTTGCAGCCGGGCGCCATGCTGATCAACACCGGGCGTGGCGCGCTGGTCGACACACCGGCACTGATCGACGCCCTGAAAAGCGGCCAGCTCGGCTACCTGGGCCTGGACGTCTACGAAGAGGAAGCCCAGCTGTTCTTCGAGGACCGCTCCGACCTGCCGCTGCAGGATGATGTGCTGGCACGGCTGCTGACCTTCCCCAACGTGATCATCACCGCGCACCAGGCATTCCTGACCCGCGAGGCCCTGGACGCGATCGCCGCCACCACCCTGGACAACATCATCCGCTGGGCGGCGGGTAATCCGCAGAATCTGGTCAGCGGTTGATGCTAGGATACGCGGCATTTCTGGAGGACCCATGGTCGAGCACGATTTCCGCTATACCCTTTTCAACCCGCAACACACCCTGATCGAGTGCCGCGCCCTGGTTCCGGGCCGCTATCAGGTGACCGGCAACGGTGGCTCGATGCACAAAGGCGACGTCCTGATCGTGACCCTCAAGGGCAGCAAGGACCTGGCCATGCGCCTGACCGTCGAGAGCGTGCGCCACCTGATCAACCCACGTGGCCAATGGGTAGCCGTGGCCAGCGGCCCGGTGTTCAACGAGCTGGAAATCCTCACCTGGAAGGTCGAGTGCGACAGCTGCGACGCGGTGCTGGACTTCGAGTTCGCCGTCGACGCCAAACTCGGCAAGGCGGCCCGTCAGCCGGCTGCCAGCGCCCGTGTTGCCGAGCTGGGCTGGGCCAGCCGTGGCGACAAGCACCTGTGCCCGCGTTGCCAGGAGAGCGCCGAGTGAAGAATCTGCTGACCGGCGTGCTGATTGCCACCGGCCTGCTCGGCTGTGCTGCCGAACCTTCGAAGCTGCAGCAGGAGCGCAGCTACGTGCTGGAGTGGATCGGCGAACGTCCGCTGATCGACTACAGCCACCTGACCCTGACCCTGGCCAGCGATGGCCGCGCCTACGGCAATGCCGGCTGCAACCACTGGTTTGCGCCGTATACGCTGGACGGTGAGCACCTGAGCTTCGGCAAGGTCGGCAAGACCCGCAAACTGTGTGCCCCGGCGTTGATGGAGCAGGAAAAGCGCTTCCTGCAGGCGCTGGAGACGGTACAGCGCTGGGATGTGTCGCCTATCGAGCAGTTGCGCTTCTGGCCTGAAGAAGGCAAACCCCTGCGCTTCTGGCCCGAGGAAGGCTGAAGATTGCCGGGGCTGCTTTGCAGCCCTTTCGCGACACAAGGCCGCTCCTACAAGTAACGCGACCGCCTGTGGCAGCGGCCTTGTGTCGCGATAGGGCCGCAAAGCGGCCCCAGGGCATCAGGCGCCTTTCAGGGCCTTGATCTTGGCCTGCAGCCCTTCCAGGGTCTGCTCGCCCATCAGTTGTTCACGCACCTTGCCCTTGTCATCGATGATGTAGGTCACCGGCAGCGCCTCGCTGCGTGGCAGGTCATAACGCTCGGCCGGGTCCTGGGCCAGCACGGTGAAGCCGATGCCCAAGGCCTCGGCTGCCTGCTTCAGCTCAGGCCCTTGCAGGCCATCGAAATTCACCCCGACCACCTTGATGCCATCGGCAGCCCACTGCTTGGCCGCCTGGTTCAGTTCAGGTACCTCGGTTCGGCACGGGCCACACCATTCGGCCCAGTAATTGAGCACTACCCAGTGCCCGTCGATCTGTTCCGCCTTTACCGTCTTGCCATCTTGGTCCACGCCATAATCGGCACCGCAACCACCGAGCAAAAGGCTCGCGGTGATGGCCAGTACTGCTGCCAGACGCCTTGCCATGGGTCAATCCTTCTCGAAGTTTCAAGCAAATAGGTCAGTCGCTGCGGTTAGAATAGCTGCCACACCCAGCTGGATGCGACCCGACATGACTGACTTGACGCTCTATCATAACCCGCGCTGCTCGAAATCCCGCGGCGCGCTGGAACTGCTTGAACAACGCGGCCTGGCACCGACCATCGTGCGCTACCTGGAAACCCCGCCCGATGCCGCCACCCTCAAGGCCCTGCTCGGCAAGCTGGGCATCGCCCCACGTCAGTTGCTGCGCAGCGGTGAAGACGAATACAAATCCCTCGACCTGGCAAACCCGGCAATGAGCGACGCGCAGCTGATCGACGCCATGGTCAACCACCCCAAGCTGATCGAACGCCCGATCCTGGTCGCCGGTGACAAGGCCGTGATCGGCCGACCGCCGGAGAAAGTCCTGGAGATCCTGCCGTGAGTGCGCCGTACATCCTGGTGCTGTATTACAGCCGCCACGGCTCGACCAGTGAGATGGCCCGGCACATCGCCCGCGGCATCGAGCTGGCCGGCATGGAAGCACGCCTGCGCACGGTGCCGGCGATTTCCACCGAATGCGAAGCGGTAGCCCCGGACATCCCTGCCAGCGGCGCGCTGTACGCCACCCTCGACGACCTGCGCCGCTGCGCTGGCCTGGTGCTGGGCAGCCCGACCCGCTTCGGCAACATGGCCGCACCGCTGAAGTACTTCCTCGATGGCACCAGCAGCCTGTGGCTGGGTGGCGAGCTGGTCGGCAAGCCGGCCGGCGTGTTCACCTCCACCGCCAGTTTGCACGGCGGCCAGGAAACCACCTTGCTGTCGATGATGCTGCCACTGATGCACCACGGCATGCTGGTGATGGGCCTGCCGTACAGCGAGTCGGCGCTGCTGGAGACCCGCGGTGGCGGCACGCCTTATGGGGCCAGCCACCACGCCGGCGCCGATGGCAAACGTGAACTGGACCCACACGAGATCGCCTTGTGCCGTGCCCTTGGCCAACGCCTGGCGACCACGGCCAAGGTCCTGGAGGCCGCGCGTGGCTAGAAAGCCCAAGGTGTTGCCGCCGCTCGAGTGGCTGGCGCCGCGCCTGCGCCTGACGCGGGCGTTGAGCCTCGCGTCGTTCTTCGGCCTGATGGCGCTGCTGGTGGTGAACAACTTGTGGTTCGCCAACCTGCATGGGGCGCGGGTCGAAGTGATCCTGGCAATCGAACTGGTGCCGCTGTTACTGCTGCTGCCGGGCATGCTGATGGGCAGTGCCCGGGCGCATGCCTGGACCTGCTTCGTGGTGAATATCTACTTCATCAAGGGCGTGCTGGCAGCGTTCGACCCGGCGCGGGCGGTGTTTGGCTGGGTCGAGGTACTGGTAAGTCTGAGTCTGTTCGTGGCCGGGCTTTTGTATGTGCGCTGGAAGTTTCAGTTCGAACGGCGCC
The DNA here is from genome assembly GCF_002759075.1 of Pseudomonas sp. 382. Taxonomy (NCBI): domain Bacteria; kingdom Pseudomonadati; phylum Pseudomonadota; class Gammaproteobacteria; order Pseudomonadales; family Pseudomonadaceae; genus Pseudomonas; species Pseudomonas sp. 382. Next base: position 7,095 of record NZ_PEMX01000038.1, on the reverse strand, counting down.
TGGCGGGCGAAGGGCGTTAGCTTCTTCGCGGGCACGCCCGCTCCCACAGGGACCGCGCTGACCTTGTGGGAGCGGGCGTGCCCGCGAAGAAGGCTACACAAAACTCAATGGTTGACGGTATGCGCCAGCATCACCGACAGCTGGCACAGCGGTCGCCCGCTCTCTGCGTGCCATTGATTGAACGCTTGCTGCACCACGGCCAGGTCGCGCTGGCTGGTCGGCTGCTTGTCGATCACCTTCTGTGCAATCAACGCCGCCGCCATGTCTTCAGTGGGAATGAAGGTGTCCTTGCCGACCATGCGCAGGAAGCGCGGCGCCGACAACCCGCCCAACTGGTTACCGTGCCTGGCCAGGTACTTCCACAGCCCGATGATGTCGGTCTCTGGCCATTCGGCGATGAACGCGCCGAAGCTGCCCTTCTCCTTTGCCACATCGAGGATCATCTGCGCATTGCGCGGCACGCTCTTGAGCTTGCCCAGGTGGCGGATGATGCGTTCGTCGTGCATCAAGCGCTCCAGGTGTTCGGCCCCCATCAGCACGACCTTCTCCGGGTCGAAGCCGAAGAACACCTGTTCGAACGCGGGCCACTTGGCATCTACCAGGCTGTGCTTGAGCCCCGCGCGAAACACACGCAGGGCCAGAGTCGACAGGTAGCGGTCGTCAGCGATGTCGCGCAACTGCGCAGGCGTGCGCGGCTGCGGCAGGTAGGCCTCCAGCGCCTGGGCCGAGCCGAAGCGGTTCAGGCAGTACTCGTGCAGCCACTGGTAATCGCGCATGGCTTCAGATGTTCACCACGTCGAGGAAACGCGGGGTGGCGTTCTCGTCGATCTTCAGGCTGGTGAAGTCGAACAGGTTACGGTCGGCCAGCTGCGACGGCGCCACGTTCTGCAGGGCGCGGAAGATGCTCTCGGTCCGGCCCGGGTGCTTGCGCTCCCACTCCACCAGCATGTCCTTGACCACCTGACGCTGCAGGTTCTCTTGCGAGCCGCAGAGGTTGCACGGGATGATCGGGAATTGCTTCATGTCGGAGTAGGCCTGGATGTCCTTCTCGCTGCAGTAGGCCAGCGGGCGGATCACCACGTTGCGGCCGTCGTCGGCACGCAGCTTCGGCGGCATGCCCTTGAGCGCGCCGTTGAAGAACATATTGAGGAAGAAGGTTTCGACGATGTCGTCGCGGTGGTGCCCCAAGGCCATCTTGGTCGCCCCGATCTCATCGGCGAAGGTATACAGCGTGCCACGGCGCAGGCGCGAGCACAGCGAGCAGGTGGTCTTGCCCTCGGGGACCAGTTCCTTGACCACCGAGTAGGTGTCCTTCTCGACGATGTGGTACTCGACGCCCAACTCCTTGAGGTACGCCGGCAGCACATGCTCGGGGAAGCCTGGCTGCTTCTGGTCCATGTTCACCGCGACGATCTCGAACTTGATCGGTGCCACCTTCTGCAGGTGCAACAGAACGTCGAGCATGGTGTAGCTGTCCTTGCCGCCAGACAGGCAGACCATGACCTTGTCGCCATCTTCGATCATGTTGTAGTCGGTGATGGCTTCGCCGGCGAGGCGACGCAGGCGTTTTTGCAGTTTGTTCTGGTTGACCGAGAGGGTGCCCATAGCGCTTGGATCCGCGAGGTGTGACAAAAGCCGGCTATTTTACGCACAAACCACGCGCACCTGTAGGGATTCCGATAAAGACTTCAATGTAATCAACAGCGGCCTCGACAGCGCAATTTGCTCTAAAAAGCAGGGTTTGAGCAGGGATTGACTTCCTATACTGCGACATAAGGCCACATTACCGTTCTGCTTCGGTGCCTTGGCCTCGGGCCGCTTGCGCTCCACGTGGGGGGCGATTGGCAACATTGAGAGGAGTGACCGGCATGATTCATCACGTTGTGGGGCTGTTTACCCATCCCGACCAGGAATGGCGGGAGATTCGTGGCGAAGAAGAAAGCATCAGCCACATGTACCTGACCCATACCCTCATCCTGGCGGCGATTCCCGCCATTTCCGCCTTTATCGGCACAACCCAGGTGGGCTGGGTGATCGGTGGCCGGCCAGCGGTGATGCTGACCATGGATAGCGCGATCTGGATGAGCATCATGTCATACGTGGCGATGCTCGCCGGGGTTGCGGTGATGGGGGCGTTCATTCACTGGATGGCCCGCACCTACGACGCCAACCCGTCCATGGCGCAATGCATCGCCTTTGCCACCTACACCGCCACTCCGCTGTTCCTCGGCGGCCTGGCGGCGCTCTATCCGCACCTGTGGTTGGGCATGCTGGTGGGGACCGCTGCCATTTGCTACACCGTGTACCTGCTGTATGTCGGCTTGCCGACGTTCATGAACATACCGTCGGATGAAGGCTTCCTGTTCTCAAGCTCAGTGCTGGCCGTGGGCCTTGTGGTGCTGGTGGCGATCATGGCCGCAACCGTGATCATCTGGGGCTTGGGCGTGGGGCCGGTATACACCAACTAGATCAGATCCAGCCAACATAGGGCATCAAGCAGAGGCCGCCGCAAAGGCGGCCTTTGCCTTTGTACCTATGGCTGCTTGCTGACCGGTGGCTCGGCAAGCGCGACTGGCATGCGGCATAATGCCCGGTCAGGAGAACCACCCCGCCATGCCCGAGCTGCTCAAACAACGCGTCGAAACCTGTTACCAGCAAGCCGAAGCCTTCTTCAAACGCCCCTTCCCGCGCCCGGAAGTCAGCTTCAAGCTGCGCGGCCAGAAAGCCGGCGTCGCTCACCTGCACGAGAACCTGCTGCGCTTCAACCTGCAACTGTATCGCGAGAACCAGGACGACTTCCTGCGCCAGACCGTGGCTCATGAAGTGGCGCACCTGGTGGCCCATCAGCTGTTCGGTGACCGCATCCAGGCCCATGGTGAAGAGTGGCAGCTGATCATGCGTGGGGTGTATGAACTGCCGCCGAACCGTTGCCACAATTATGCAGTGCAGCGGCGCGTGGTAACCCGCTACATCTACCGCTGCCCATGCCCGGAGAGTGATTTCCCGTTTACCGCGCAGCGGCACAAGCTGGTGCGCCAAGGGCGCCGCTACTTGTGCCGGCGCTGCCGCGCGACTCTGGTGTTCAGCGGTGAAACCCGCCTCGAATAGCCAGGCACAAGAAAGGCGACCCGAGGGTCGCCTTCTTTTTTACCGCCTGAGGATCAGCGTACCGGGGTTTCTGCCACGCCCAGGTCATCGGTAGGTACCGACAACTCCAGCGGTGCGCCACCGGAAGCCAGCTCGGAGGCCAGCTTGTCGTCGTCCATCTCCTTCACCCACTTGGCCACGACCACGGTGGCCACGGCGTTGCCGACCAGGTTGGTCAGCGCCCGGGCTTCGGACATGAAGCGGTCGATACCGAGGATCAGCGCCAGGCCGGCAACCGGCAGGTGGCCGACGGCCGACAGGGTGGCAGCCAGCACGATGAAGCCCGAACCGGTCACGCCGGCAGCACCTTTGGACGCGACCAGCAGCACCAGCAGCAGGGTGATCTGGTGGGTGATGTCCATGTGGGTGTCGGTGGCCTGGGCGATGAACACCGCAGCCATGGTCAGGTAGATCGAGGTACCGTCGAGGTTGAACGAGTAGCCAGTCGGGATCACCAGGCCGACGACCGATTTCTTGGCACCCAGGCGCTCCATCTTGGCCAGCATGCGTGGCAGGGCCGATTCCGAGGAGGATGTGCCCAGCACGATCATCAGCTCTTCACGGATGTAGCGGATCAGCTTGAGGACACTGAAGCCGTGGGCGCGGCAGATACCACCCAGCACCACCAGCACGAACAGCAGGCAGGTGATGTAGAAGCACGCCATCAGGTAGCCCAGCTGCACCAGCGAGCCCACGCCGTACTGGCCGATGGTGAAGGCCATGGCGCCGAAGGCACCGACCGGGGCCAGCTTCATGATCATGTTGATGATGTTGAACATCACGTGGGCGAAGCGGTCGATCAGGTCCAGCACCGGCTTGCCGTAGCTGCCCAGGCGGTGCAGGGCGAAGCCGAAGATCACCGAGAACATCAGCACCTGCAGGATGTCGCCGTTGGCGAAGGCGCCCACTACGGTGCTGGGGATGATGTTGAGCAGGAAGCCGACAGTGGTCTGCTGCGCGCCGGCGGCGGCGTAGGCGGCCACGCTGCTGGCGTTCAGGGTGCTGACGTCGATGTGCATGCCAGCGCCCGGCTGGACCACGTTGACGACCACGAGGCCGATGATCAGGGCGATGGTGGAGACGATCTCAAAGTACAGCAGCGCGTAGCCGCCGGTCTTGCCGACCGACTTCATGCTCTGCATGCCGGCGATGCCGCTGACCACGGTACAGAAGATGATGGGCGCGATGACCATCTTGATCAGTTTGACGAAACCATCGCCCAAAGGCTTCAGGGCGACGCCGGTTTCGGGGTAGAAGTGGCCGAGCAGGATGCCGATGGTGATGGCGACCAACACCTGGACATACAGGGATTTGTACAGCGGCTGACGTGTCGTCATGGCTCATTTTTCCTCAAGTGTGCCGGCTTCACCCTTCCCAGGGTGTTCGGGCACCTGAATCGCTAACCCTCCTGCACCTGGAGGGATTTGTCGTTGTGTTCGAGCTGCCTGGGCAGGCCTCTGCCAAGTGAGATAGCAAGGGCGATGCCAAAATGCCCATCTTGGGTGCAGCGCTACTGTTTACGGGCTGTAAACGCCCAACGACGGGGCGATTTTTCTGAGCAATGGTGGCGGATTTCCGCCCGATGGCGGGAAATGTACAGGGTATATGGCGGGAATCCGCCCGAACGGGTAATGCCTGTGCTGGCCCTTTCGCGGCTAAAGCCGCTCCCACAGCAACAGCACCAGCCTCAAATGCGGCGCGGTCCCTGTGCGAGCGGCTTCAGCCGCGAAAGGGCCGGCACAGCAACCCATCAATCAAGGTGCAAGGTGATGCAGAAGGCGGCCCCGCCCAGCGCGGATTCATCCAGGGTCAGCCCGGCGCCATAGCTGTCGACGATGTCCTTGACCACCGCCAGACCAATACCCTGCCCCGGGTGCTGCCGGTCCAGCCGTTCACCGCGCTCGAGAATCCTCTCACGCTGGTCGGCCGGCACCCCGGGGCCATCGTCCTCGATGCACAACCTCAGCGTGCCAGGTGCTTCCTGCAGGCTCACCCGCACGTGCCCCAGGCTGAGCCGGTAGGCGTTCTCCAGCAGATTGCCCAGCAGTTCCAGCAAGGCCCCCTGCTCCATCGGCACGTGCGACTGTGCCGGTACATCCAGCTCGACCTCGACGCGCTTGTCGCGATAGACCTTGGCCAAGGTGCTGCACAAGCTCTCCAGCACCGGCCGCAACAGCACGTTGTGGCGCACCAGGCCGCTCTTGCGCAGGCTGGCGCGCTGCAGCTGGTAATCGATCTGCTGGCTCATGCGCTCGATCTGGCTCTGCAGCACCCGCGCCTGCTCGCGCTCGCCGGCACGCTGCTGCATGCTCTCGCCCACACCCTGCAACACTGCCAGCGGGGTCTTCAGGCTGTGGGCCAGATCGCCCAATGAATCGCGGTAACGGGTGCGCTGCTCGCGTTCGCTGCTCAGCAAGCGGTTCAGCGAGCGGGTCAGGCGCAGCAGTTCACGTGGGTGCTCGCCACTGAGGCCATCACGTGCGCCAGACTCCACCTCATCAAGCTCGATACTCAACCGGCGCAACGAACGCAACCCCCAGGTCAGGCCGGCCCAGAGCAGCGCCAGCAAGACCAGCAAGGCCGCGCCAAAGCCCAGGTAGAGCTTTTTGCGCAGGCCATCGAGCGTGGCCCTGTATTCACTCACCGGTTGCAGCGCCACGATGCTGTATGCCGCGCTCTGGCCGCCGAGCAGCTTGATCTCGACGTCATAGACGAAGAACTCTTCGCCATCGTCCTGGTGGATGCGGGCAAACTCGTTGCCGCGCCCGTCGTAGCGCGGGCGGTAGTTGATATGCCGGTCGCTGGTGGCACGCGAGCGCCAGACCAGGTTGCCGTCACGGTCGAAGATGTAGCCGAGCAGGCCGGTATAGGGCAGGTTGTAGCGCTCATCCGGGAGCAAGTCGGGCATCTGTAACTGGCCATGCTCGATGCGCGCTGCGGAAATCAGCGTGGTCACGTCCGAAGCCAGGCGCTGCTCGATCGACTCCTGCAGGGCCAGGCTGAAAGCCTTCTGCAAGGCGGGCAACAAGGCCAGCATGAACAGCAGCGCCAGCACCGCGGCCGCCAGCATCAGGCGTACCCGCAGCGAGCGGATCATCGGCAGCGCTCGGTGAACAGGTAACCCAGGCCGCGCACCGTGTCGATTGGCTTGAAACCGTTCTCGCCCTCGAGCTTGCGGCGCAGGCGGCCGACCAGCACCTCGATGACGTTGGGGTCGCGCTCCTCGTCGCCGGGATAGAGCTGCTCCATCAGGCGCTCCTTGGCCACCACCTGCTGGTGATGACGCATGAGGTACTCGAGGATGCGGTACTCATAGGCCGTCAGTGCCAGCGGCTGTTCATCCAGGGTCGCCTGCTTGCGGTTGAGGTCAAGCACCAGGGGGCCGTCGGCGATGGTCGATTGGGTGAACCCGCTGGAACGGCGCAGCAAGGCGTTCAGGCGTGCCTCGAGTTCCTCGAACTGGAACGGCTTGACCAGATAGTCGTCGGCACCGGCAGCCAGGCCTTCGACCTTGTCCTGCCAGTTGCCACGGGCGGTGAGAATAAGGATGGGGAAGGCCTTGCCCTGGCTGCGCAGGCGGCCGATCAGCTCAAGCCCGCTGATGCCCGGCAGGCCAAGGTCGACGATGGCCAGGTCGAAGTGAAAGTGTTCGGCCTGGTACAGCGCCTCTTCGGCATTGGCCACGGCTTCGACCACATGGCCGCTTTCACCCAGACGTGTATGGAGGTGGTGCCGCAGCAGGGCTTCGTCCTCGACCACCAGCAGTTTCATTCAACGCTCCTCATTAATGTACTGCCTGTAACGGCCCTCTCGCGGGTAAACCCGCTTGTATGGTTAGACTTGAAGGGGTGGTGGGACTAAATGCCCGATTCTGACTGTTAGCAGCAGTACAGACCGTGGGAGACATCGCCCCACCCCTTCCACCAAAGCGCCGATAAAGAATGCATC
>NZ_PEMX01000037.1:0-46223 GCF_002759075.1 Pseudomonas sp. 382 | reverse complement strand
TGAAGTCGGGAGCCAACCGGCCCGTTAGCCACATCAGCTCGACATTGCGCTCTGCCTCGCGCTCAAGCCGGCGGCTGGACTGAATCCGGTTGAGGTAGCCATAGATGTAGATTTTCAGCAGGACTGCAGGATGGTAGGCCGGACGACCCGTTGCAGCCGGATCGACACCCTCGAAGCCGAGTGCTCCGAGGTCGAGTTTCATCGACGAAAACGTCGACCACCCGAACTGGATTTTCTTCGGTGATGTAATCGTCCAGGCACTCCGGCAGCAGCGTGACTTGCGTCCGGGCTTCACCTTCAATGAACCGTTTCATGATCGTCCCCGCCACGATCTCGACGATCAGAAGGTTAGACAATCACGTGCGTTTTCACACAGCCTGGACCCATAGCGGTCGTTCAAGATGGGCAGCTTACGGCCACAAGTGGTTGAGCAACTACGCTTCACACCTCACTAGCCAAAGGGATTGCCCGACCATAAAGTGTTGAAGGAATGGAAAGCTGACTACGGGATCAATGCAGTAGAGTCCTGATTGGCGCAGAAGTGCAGATCGGTTGAAACTGGAGCCTAACCCCCAGGGTCGAAAGCCCCCTTGCTTCCGACCCATGGTTATTTATCTGGTTTCTCAGCTTGCCTCTACAAGTTCAACTAGGCGCAAATAGCGTGTGTCCGATTGAAGGCTGGGCGCACTCTCAACTACCAATGCAAGTATGTTTGGTAATTCGTAAGGAGGTCGGGTCAGCACGGATGGAGTAACTGTGTCCATCAGGTCGAGCGTAACTTCAGGGTGAAGAACGGAAATCGGTTTTTCATTACCGATATCCTGGGTAAATCGGTAAAACGGATGGTCACTTATCTCCACCGGCACCAAAAATTTCTTAACCGCCTCATACACCTTTGGAAAATATTCGCCCGTGTCATCGAGTAGGCCGATCCATGCTTTTATCGAAGCGGAGGTCCTATATCGGCGTTCCCTTGGCCAATCCATATTAATGAAAGGAATCACGTGCTCCACCCAACCGTTTTCATTCTGCTTCCCAACTAGCCCCAACCAGAAAATGAACTGATTTCGCTCATCATCGGACATATCCCGAATCACCGAGCGCATCTCGCTTCGTGTAAGCCCGCTTGGGCTATCCGGATGAAATATCCTCATCAACCCCAACCATTGAGTGGCTACCTGAGAAAGATCGCGCTCCCAAGACAAACCGTTAATCCAAGGAATTAAATTAAGCAATAGCGGCTTAATGACCTCTGCCAACGCAGGTGCGGGCATATCTTCATGAAGAAATCCATTCCAAGCAGGCTCTGAGAATGGATGATCGAAGGACAACATCGGGACAAGTTTATGCTTAGTCCAAACCGGATCGACAAACATAAGCCAATTCAATTCACGCGCCACGATAGAAACAGCGTGATCTGCGCCTTCTCCCTGGACAGAAAAGAGCCTTTCAACACGAGATTTTATGTTGACTGGAATTAACGAATTCGCGCCCTGCCGACTACCTGGAACTGCATGAAGAAGAGCGGCTGCGCACATGCCAACGGGACCATTGATCGCATAGTTGTAAGTTCGACGTGATCGCTCGACAACCTTTCCACCGCGGCGAACTTCACCCACCCCGCTCTCGGTAGCACCAGCATCACCACTAAAAATTCCGTCAACAACATTATCATACACAGCCCAAGCGAGGGCACTATCAAAATCCAAGGCAGCCCTAATATTTTGCTCTAGCCATCTTGTCAATACGTATCGCAGCTCTACAACGGCCACGTTCGGAAGGCGCGCCAGCCTATTTATAAATAACCGCTTCATTCTGGGGGGAATATCCGCTGGTATATCGCTGATCATGGAGTTCCAAAACGCAGTTGGGTATTCGCCTCTCTTACCTTCAAGTGTTAATGCAGAAAGCGCCTTCCTAGGATTAGTCTTCACCAACCCTGCAAAAGGTCGCTTATCAGTAAAGCTGTCGAAGTCTCGCTGATGGTCTTCTTTAGCCTTGGAGATCACTTCGTTAACGGGAGCACTCATAAGTTTGTCGGGAGTTTCGTCAGTACCCACCCAACCTACCCTCGAACCATGTATGGTTACTGTAGAGGTTGCCCACCCGTCGCTCCACTCAGGAATCCCGCCAATGATTTCCTTAAGCCGCTGACTTAGGTCGCAATCCAAATTGCAGCCCTGAATTTCGAGATATCGAGCATACTTGGCCGCAATCCTATCTCTGGTCTCATGAAACTCTTCATCAGACCAGTGAGGTTGCTGGTCAGGACCGGCGATAATCCGCTCCGCAATTCTTCTCTGGTCATCATTTGAAAACTGTGCCCACCGATCAGTAAGCAAAAAAAGCAATTCCCGAACCACGTCAGTGTCCCACAATGCCTCCTGACTCAAGCCTAAAACCGTCTGCGCCACATGATCCGCATCAAAGACATCAACCTTACTAAATGCGTATAACTTTAACTTCCTAAAGAAAAATTGATCATCCATAGACCAGATAGTTGCGTGCGCTCTTGCAATCTCTGGCCATATGGAAGCCATTCTATCAAAAAGCTGAACGAACCAAATCATAGGCTCAGCTGTACTTGTGACCCGCTCGCGCCCACCTATATCACGCCCTGGATAACAGGTGGGTGTATCGAAAAATTTAACATCGACATCTTCCAGCAAACTGGAGACAACAGTCAACTGCTGTTCCAAAATCCCAAATACCTGGCTTAACTGACTATCTGGAACCTGTAGCTCTTCATTATGTCGATCAAGGAACGCGACCTCAAACCGTCCTAAGTCGTCATAATCTATTTCCTCCCAAGATGCTGATGGAGGCATTGACTTCCCTAAGCCAGACGGGAGGCTAATCTGCAATTTCGGCGTAGCGAACCTTCGAAACTCTCGTAGAGCATTAGGAGTCCAACCTTCTGCGTCAATCAACTTTTTAAAGTCAAACCACTCACCATTCCATCGATGATTGCGAGGATCTTGATGATGCTCAACAATTAGCCGCCATAAATGACGAGCACGTTCGGTGAGGTGTTTGGAATGCCTCAGATGCCACTGAATTTGGTGAAGCAACCTAGGATGCAGTCCATTCTGGCGAACTGCCCACCAAGCCAAAACAGGACTATTGATAGACTTGCAAATCCAAGATATAAGGTGACCAAGCCTTTTTGGCGTACTCTCTAAGCCCTCTACCTGCCGCCCGCCTAAACGATGGGAGTCGTGTGGGTTATCATCCTCCTCTCGCCACACAAGAATATTGTCATTATTGACCCCTTGCCTGCGCTCATTTTCAGAGATGTCTATCAGATCATCATCAATCCCATAATGGATAACAGGATCAAATATTTCTCTTTCACTCCCATAACCGCTACTCTTCTCGGCTGATCGGACATTAGCATCCATCACGCATATCCACTCTGGATGTGGTACAGGCTCAGCCTCTGAAAACGCTCACGCACCCTGTACAGTGCGAAGCACATGAGCAACTTGACCTCGCTCATGTGGCATCAACTCCTTTGGGTCCCTCTGACTCATAGCAATCGTGGATAAACGCCACTTGCGCGGATCATCGGACCTCTCAGCCCAAGCCTCCATGCTTCTCCACAAGTCTGAATGATCGGCATAAGCGATACCAGTAACACCCCGATCACGCCATTTGACTTCGACGTCTTCAACTGCCCCCCGGTCAAAGGCATAGAGCTTGGATCGATCATATTGGCCATCATGATTCAGCCCCTGAAGCAGATACTTTATCGGCGGATCTTCGGCCTTGTAACCAACCAGAACAACCGTATAACGTTCAAGGAGATGCCTAATGAAGTTTGTCGCCCACCCCTCGGAAAGATAGGCTCGCCCGAAATCGGCGCTACTTAAAATATAAGGGTGACTTTCTGTGGCTGTATCCACTAGCCTTCCGTGTAGATAGGTAATACCTTCTATATTCAAACCAAAATTCAGATTTGGGAAAGCAGGAGGAACATGCAACTTAAGTTGTCCAGCGCTCCCTGGCAACTCAAACAACCTATCAAAATTTGTCGTTACAATCTGTGGCATTCCACCCTGGCTAGAAGAAATGCGTTTTATAAGGTTGTGTTCCCGCCCAAAATTATGACCTTCCAAAGAAACACTTAACCGCTCTGTGACCAAGGCATTAACCTAATCCTTGCCATACTCTAAATGAAGAAGGTTAAAAATCTGGTCCAGTGGCACGTTCGAATCGGACTCACTAATCAACCACGGTAGAAACGAAGTCATAATTTCCGAATCGTCAGGCGGGCCGAAGAAATCGATGACGTATTGAGTCAACCCGATAAATGTGGGCATTCCAGACGGAATTGATACTCCTGCACCACACAGAAACACCACGCGACCGGCATCGCAACGTTCTAGTAAAACATCTGGTATTGAGGGACCACTGGCGTAAAATCTCATAAGTCAACACACCACTGAAATATATAGCGCCTCTTAGGAAGGGCTGCTAGGGATCGTTAGCGGTCATTCATGACCGCCGCTCCCGCCCCAGAAATTCCTTTCGTGGAGTCTGTCGGACGGGCATAAGCTAAAATTTTGACTCTGCTTCAGAGCGAATTAGTTCGAGTCAAACCGAGACTCAACCCGTTCGGAAGATTTTCAATCGCAATAAGTGCGAGATTGTCAGTAATGATCCTATCGTCATTTAGCAGAACAAACGAAGGCACCCAAAGAGTTGCTTCTTTGTCGAACTCATAGACCATTTGCCGGCTTACCTTTCCTTGAGCTTTGAGCCGCGAAATTAATCGGGCTGCTTGAGCCCCCGCACCAGCTAAAGCATCCATGGCCTCATGAAGTTTTTTCTTATCTTTCCCCCTAAACAAAAATGAAACCTGACAACCATTCTGATATGAATGGAAATCGAGTATAGGATTCCGTCTGTCGGCCATTCGACTGAGTAATTTCCGGAGCCACGCATGAATTTCAGCGTAGGAAGCTTTACCCGCCTCAGAAGCAACCGCAGTCACAAAGGGGTTCCAAACAATGAGTACGTACGGGAGCCCAATCCTAATCAGGTCTATGAATGAGTCGGCTGCATTGTGGGACAGTTCAGAGCGCTCGACTATGATAGGTGAGTCAATCGTCACCTCATCCACCCAATCTTCAGCCACCTCTTTTGCATCCGTCGCAATTTCGATCCACACATCATCAGGCAAACTCGGAAGCTCCAAAGGTGACGGAGCGGGCGTACTTATATCCACACCCAGGTCAAGAAAGTTCAAAACCTCGCCACCTGCATAGTATCCAATGACTGCGACGACAAATTTTCTGCCTTCCCTGCTTTCGAATAGTGCGCTTTCTAGCAGTTGCCCCTTTGGCCGCCCAGGATCATGGTTCTCAAGAAGAGTAAAAGGTTCGCTGTTTATTCTAGAAACTAGTCTTACTGGATCGACAGCAACTATTATCTGACCATTTTCATCGCACTCATCCGTCCAAATAACGGCGCGGACAATTTTTCCGAATTTCCCTCCTTGGTATCGCTGCTCAGCCTCTGCTGTCCACTTGAGTGCAGCAGGTGTTTCTCGGAAAAAATCAGACATGGATTTCTCGCTTCCTGATGTAATGCACAAAACGGCAATATAGGCTATTTCATCATCAATCACCTCTTCGCGGTCTCCGCTGGGCGTCTGCTTTGGGTCGAAAGCGGTCAGTCGCGTCCAGACCGGCTGAACATGCACATCGCGAAAACGCACCTCCGGGCGCCGTACTGTCCTAATCCGACTGCTCCGACTGCTCCGACTGCATCAGCATGGTCCTGAGGCGACTGAGCAAGAATGCCGGACGATACAGTACACCGCGCATAGTCGTCGGATCTGATAGAGGGCAAGCGCTCGCAGAATGAGTATCTCCAGGTAACTAAACAGGTTGAGCGCCCCCCACAACAAAATCGCTAGCAACCCGGCGATGTACGTCGAGCCAGTCAGTTGGCGGATGATTAGACGGTATCGGGCCTTGAGACTGTCCAACCAGACGTCATGGATTGAACATGGGATTGGGGCTTTCATTCAATTGGCAGATCGCAAGCGCCGCCACAAGGTTGTGCGGCTGATGCCGAGACGGCGGGCGGCTTCGTCGAGGTTGCCGTGGCAGCTTTCCAACGTTTCCTTTACATGGCGCAGTTGCGCGACCTTGCCGATGGTGTGCAGGTCCGTTTCGCCTGACGACTTTTTCCGGGCGGGTGAAGGGGGAGGGCCTTCGCACAGTTCAGGTAGCACGCGTGCCAGGTACTGCTCGTTCACGCGGTATTCCTCAAGCAGTTCGCGTGCCGAGAGCATCGCGCGCTCGATCACATTCTCCAGTTCCCGGACATTGCCCGGCCAGGCATAGCGTTCAAGGTACGGCAGCAGCGCGGCGGGGATGTCTGCAGCTCCCGGTGGTTGCCCCTGAACGAGCAGGCGCTGGCTGATGCCCCGGCAGATCAGGGCAATGTCCTCAGGGCGCTCTCGCAGCGGGGTGGTCTGCAGACGCAGGATGTTGAGCCGGTAATACAGGTCGGTACGGAAATCGCCGTCGTCCATGGCGCTGCGCAGGTCCTGGTGGGTGGCGGCAATGATGCGCACGTCGATGGCAATCGGTTCGGTGCTGCCCAGGCGCAGGACTTCGCGCTCTTGCAGCACGCGCAGCAGGCGTGTTTGAAGCGACACCGGCATGTCGCCGATCTCGTCGAGAAACAGCGTGCCGCGGTGCGCCGCTTCGAACAGGCCTGGCTTGCCACCTTTGCGCGAGCCGCTGAAGGCGCCTTCCTCGTAGCCGAACAATTCACTTTCCAGCAGCGACTCGGGAAACGCCGCGCAGTTGATGGCGACGAAGGGGCCTTGCCGGCGCGGGCTTTCGTTGTGGATGCCTTGGGCCAGCAACTCCTTGCCAGTGCCGCTTTCGCCGGTGATCAAGATGGTCGAATGGCTGGCGGCGAAGCGCTTGGCCAGTTGCAGCATGTCGCGGTTGGCTTTGCTGTTGCCATCGAGCTGTTCGAGCCGGTAGCGCGCGTTGAAGGCGCCGGGGCGGCGGGTGGAGCGGATGCGTTGGTCTGCGCGCTGCACGGCGGTGATGTCCTGGCAGGTGAGCACCAGGCCGGTGCGCTCGCCGTTCTCCAGGATGGGCAACAGGTTGCTGACCACGGCGTGCGAACCCAGCCGGATCACTCGGTTTTCCTCGCCGACGCCTTCCTGCAGCGCTTGCTGCAGGTCCAGTTCCGGGCACAGCTGTTGCAACGGCCGGCCCAGTGCGGCGCTGGCCGGCAACTCAAGTAGTTGGGCAAGGGCCGGGTTGAGCGATTGCACCACGCCCTGGTTGTCGACCGCCGCCACGCCGGCGGGAATATGTTGCAGCACGGCATTCAGATGCCGCCGCTTGGCGATCTCGATGCGCTGGCTGTCGAGAATGCCCAGGGCTTCTTCCAGCGCCTTGCGCGCGGTGTCCTCGCTCAGCGATAAAACGCCATGCAGCCCTGCCTGCTCTGCCAGTTCCACCACCGTCGACGAGCCGATGATGCTGCGACAGCCCAGCCGGACCGCCTGATCGACGGCCTGGCGAGCCTCTTCAAGGGAGGTGTAGGCGGCCTGGTGGACCTGGACGGTGAAAAGCGCGGCCATGGCTTGCAAGTCGTGGTTGATGTGGTTGTAGCTGAGCACGGCCACCTGGGAGGAGCGCTCGCGGGCCTGCCCCAGCGCCCGCAGCAGGTCGCCGCTGCCAACTCGCATCGCCAGCACCGGGCGCGCGAGGTGTTTACGCAGGTAGGCGGCGGTGGCGCCGGCGCAGACGAACACATCCACCTTGCCAGCCTGTTCCAGTTCGCGGGCGGTCTGCAGTGCCTCGGCCACCGAGGTGTCGAGGACTTTGATGTGGGTGTCGGGGTAATCCGCCGTGAGCCCGCCCACCACGTGGGCGAGCCGGCTGAGTTGCTGGGGGCGCTGCAAGTGGCTGATCAGCACGACAACCTGGGAGGCGAGAGCGTCCATGGGCAGACCTGTTCATGGTTGAAATGTTTCGATACTGAATGAATAGGTTGCAAATATGCAATGAGATACATGCCCTTTGCCCCTCAAGAAGTTGTCGAAACCCAGGCTGCATGCGGCCTGCAGATGATCATTGAAGAGTTGGCCCACGCCTTGCTCCTGGAGTTCTGCCACCCCAGAAACCAAAGGCAGGGCCCACAGACCCATGAGCAGTTCATCAACGATTTCCCAGGCCAGCGATACGTTCGCGGCCATGACTGACGATCACCGCCTGGCCGAGTTCATCCGGGAGCAGGCCTCGGCAATGCGGGTGGTCATCCAGGCGCGCAAGCGCCTGAGCGGCGGCGCCATCCAGGAGAACTGGCTGCTGGACCTGCTGATCGAAGGCGGCCCGTGGGCTGGCGACCGGCGTTGGGTGCTGCGCAGCGATGCGCTTTCCGCGCTACCCGCCAGCCTCGACCGCGCGCAGGAGTTCGCCGTGTTGCAGGTGGCGCATCAGGCAGGCGTGAAAGTGCCGCGGCCGCTTTGGCTATGTCGCGATACCCAGGTCAACGGGCGGGTGTTCTTCCTGATGGAGTATGTGCCGGGTGTTGCTGCCGGTCGGCGGCTCAGTTCAGCGGCGGGAGCCTTGGGCCAGGCCCGGCTCGCGGAGCAGCTCGGCGCCAACCTGGCGCGCCTGCATCAGATCCGTCCGCCGAGCGCGGCGCTGGCCTTCCTGCCCCTGCCCAAACGCTCGCCGGCCCTGGCTTGCGTCGATGCCTACCGTCGTTACCTCGACACCCTGGACGATGCCTATCCGGTATTGGAGTGGGGCCTGCGCTGGTGCGAGTTGCATGCACCACGCGAAAGCCGTCTGTGCCTGCTGCATCGCGACTACCGTACGGGCAACTACCTGGCCAGCGAGCAGGGACTGGAGGCGGTGCTGGACTGGGAGTTCACTGGCTGGGGCGACCCGTGCGAGGACCTGGGCTGGTTCACCGCCCGCTGCTGGCGTTTCACGCGCCCTGACCTGGAGGCCGGCGGCATCGGCCTGCTGGGGGACTTCCTGCGTGGCTACCACCAGGTATCGCCACTGTGGATCGAGCCCCAACAACTGCACTACTGGCAGGTCATGGCGACGCTGCGCTGGGCGGTGATCGCATTGCAGCAGGGGCAGCGCCACCTGTCAGGCGAAGAGCCTTCCCTTGAGCTGGCACTGACCGCGCGCATGCTGCCGGAGCTTGAACTCGACATCCTGAACATGACCGGAGCCGATGCGCCATGACTCAAACGCACGCCCATGAACTACTCGAAATCGCCCGTCAGACCTTGCTGGAGCAGGTGTTGCCTGTGCTGCCAGGCGAGCTGCGCTACCCGGCCTTGATGATCGCCAATGCCATGGCCATAGCGGCCCGGGAAAGCCGCCTGGGTGCCCATGCCGAGGACCAGGAACAGGCGCGTCTGGCCGCCTTGGTCGACGAGGCGGCCGCGGCCTTGCCCGACCTGCGCCGTCAGCTCGCCTGCGCCATTCGCCAGGGCAGCCATGATGCCGTGCAACCCCGTTACACGCTGGTCGAGACATTGCGCCAGGTCACCCTCGCCCGATTGGCGATCAGCAACCCCAAGGCCTTGCCCTGAACGGCATTGACCACCCATTCCTCCGATAGACAAGAACACACAAGGACAGCCATGAACTTCACCCTCCCGGACGAACTGCTCGCCCTGCAGGCCAAGACCCGAGACTTCATCGCCGAACAGGTCATCCCGTTCGAGAACGACCCTCGTCAAGACAGCCATGGCCCCAGCGATGCCCTGCGCCAGGATTTGGTGGCCCGCGCCCGCGCCGCCGGCTTGCTGACGCCCCACGCCAGCCGCAAAATGGGCGGCCTGGAACTGAGCCACGTGGCCAAGGCGATCGTCTTCGAAGAGGCCGGCTACTCGCCGCTGGGCCCGGTGGCGCTGAACATACATGCCCCGGACGAAGGCAACATCCACCTGATGGACGTGGTCGCCACCGAGGCGCAGAAAAACCGCTGGTTGCGCCCGCTGGTCCAGGGCCATGCCCGTTCCTGCTTCGCCATGACGGAGCCCGCGCCCGGCTCCGGCTCGGACCCCTCAATGCTGCGCACCACCGCCACCCGCGATGGCGACGACTACCTGATCAATGGCCGCAAGTGGCTGATTACCGGGGCCGAAGGCGCCGACTTCGGCATCATCATGGCGCGCATGGAGGATGGCACGGCGACCATGTTCCTGACCGACATGAAGCGCGACGGCATCATCCATGAACGTCAGCTGGACTCGCTGGACAGCTGTTTTACCGGTGGTCACGGGCAGCTGCGTTTCGACAACCTGCGTATCCCGGCGAGCGATGTCCTCGGCGAGATCGGCAAGGGCTTCCGTTATGCCCAGGTGCGCCTGGCGCCCGCACGCTTGACTCATTGCATGCGCTGGCTCGGTGCCGCGCGCCGCGCCCACGACATCGCCTGCGACTATGCGCGCACCCGTGACGCCTTCGGCAAGCCGCTGGGCGAGCACCAGGGCGTGGGCTTCATGCTCGCCGACAACATGATGGACCTGCACGTGGTGCGACTGGCGGTCTGGCACTGCGCCTGGGTGCTCGACCAGGGCCGGCGCGCCAATGTCGATTCGAGCATGGCCAAGGTGATCAGCGCCGAGGCGCTTTGGCGGGTGGTCGATCGTTGCGTCCAGGTATTGGGTGGCCGCGGGGTGACCGGGGACACCGTGGTGGAGCGGATCTTCCGCGACATTCGCCCGTTCCGCATCTATGACGGCCCGAGCGAAGTGCACCGCATGAGCCTGGCGAAGAAGCTGCTCGACCAGCGCCTGGAGGTCCACTGATGCAGCCGAACCTTGTCCGACTGTTCGCCCTTGACGGGCGTCGCGCCCTGGTGACCGGGGCCTCCAGCGGCCTGGGCCGTCACTTCGCCATGACCCTGGCCGTCGCAGGCGCCGAGGTGGTGGTGACCGCCAGACGCCAGGCGCCGCTGCAAGCGTTGGTGGAGGCCATCGAGGTGGCTGGAGGGCGGGCGCGGGCCTTTGCCCTCGATGTGACCAGCCGTGAGGACATCTGCCGGGTGCTCGATGCCGCCGGCCCGCTGGATGTCCTGGTCAACAATGCGGGGGTGAGCGACAGCCAGCCTTTGCTGGCCTGCGATGATCAAACCTGGGACCACGTGCTCGACACCAACCTGAAGGGCGCCTGGGCCGTGGCCCAGGAAAGCGCCCGGCGCATGGTGGTGGCGGGGAAGGGGGGCAGCTTGATTAATGTCACCTCGATCCTCGCCTGCCGTGTGGCCGGTGCCGTCGGCCCTTACCTGGCGGCCAAGGCCGGCTTGGCCCACCTGACCCGCGCCATGGCGCTGGAGTTGGCGCGCCATGGCATCCGGGTGAATGCCCTAGCGCCCGGCTACGTGATGACTGATTTGAACGAGGCCTTCCTGGCCAGCGAGTCCGGTGAAAAGTTGCGTTCGCGTATCCCCAGCCGACGCTTCAGCGTGCCGTCGGACCTGGACGGCGCCTTGCTGCTGCTCGCCAGCGATGCTGGGCGGGCGATGAGCGGCGCTGAGATCGTGGTCGATGGCGGCCATCTGTGCAGCAGCCTATAACGCGCCCTGGCGCAATAACAACAAGAACAGGAGGTAGGTATGTGCGTGCAAAACCTGAGCAAAGTGTCGATGAGGTGTCTGCCATGATGGTTCCAACCCTCGAACACGAGCTTGCTCCCAACGAAGCCAACCATGTCCCGCTGTCGCCGTTGTCGTTCCTCAAGCGTGCCGCGCAGGTGTACCCGCAACGCGATGCGGTGGTCTATGGCGCAAGGCGCTACAGCTACCGTCAGTTGCATGAGCGCAGCCGCGCCCTGGCCAGTGCCTTGGAGCGGGTCGGTGTTCAGCCGGGCGAGCGGGTGGCGATATTGGCGCCGAACATCCCGGAAATGCTCGAGGCCCACTATGGCGTTCCCGGTGCCGGGGCGGTGCTGGTGTGCATCAACATCCGCCTGGAGGCGCGCAGCATTGCCTTCATCCTGCGTCACTGCGCGGCCAAGGTATTGATCTGCGATCGTGAGTTCGGTGCCGTGGCCAACCAGGCGCTGGCCATGCTCGATGCGCCGCCTTTGCTGGTGGGCATCGACGATGATC
This sequence comes from Pseudomonas sp. 382, assembly GCF_002759075.1. Taxonomy (NCBI): domain Bacteria; kingdom Pseudomonadati; phylum Pseudomonadota; class Gammaproteobacteria; order Pseudomonadales; family Pseudomonadaceae; genus Pseudomonas; species Pseudomonas sp. 382. The sequence continues at coordinate 34,097 of NZ_PEMX01000037.1, read as the reverse complement.
AGGCCGAGCGCGCCGACCTGGCCCACGACCTGGACTACGAAGCGTTCCTTGCCCAGGGCGACCCCGCGCGGCCCTTGAGTGCGCCACAGAACGAATGGCAGTCGATCGCCATCAACTACACCTCCGGCACCACGGGGGACCCCAAGGGCGTGGTGCTGCATCACCGAGGCGCCTACCTCAACGCCTGCGCCGGGGCGCTGATCTTCCAGTTGGGGCCGCGCAGCGTCTACCTGTGGACCTTGCCGATGTTCCACTGCAACGGCTGGAGCCATACCTGGGCGGTGACGTTGTCCGGTGGCACCCACGTGTGTCTGCGCAAGGTCCAGCCTGATGCGATCAACGCCGCAATCGCCGAGCATGCCGTGACTCACCTGAGCGCCGCCCCGGTGGTGATGTCGATGCTGATCCACGCCGCGCATGCCAGTGCCCCTCCGGTGCCGGTATCGGTGATCACTGGCGGTGCCGCCCCGCCCAGTGCCGTCATCGCGGCTATGGAGGCGCGTGGCTTCAATATCACCCATGCCTATGGCATGACCGAAAGCTACGGCCCCAGCACATTGTGCCTGTGGCAGCCGGGGGTCGACGAGTTGCCGCTTGAGGCCCGGGCGCAGTTCATGAGCCGCCAGGGTGTCGCTCACCCGATGCTTGAGGAGGCCACGGTGCTGGATACTGATACCGGCCATCCGGTTCCAGCCGATGGCCTTACTCTCGGCGAGCTGGTGGTGCGCGGTAACACCGTGATGAAAGGCTACTTGCACAACCGTGAGGCCACCCGGACGGCATTGGCCAATGGCTGGCTGCACACGGGCGACCTGGCCGTGCTGCACCCGGATGGCTACGTGGAAATCAAGGACCGGGCCAAGGACATCATCATTTCCGGCGGCGAGAACATCAGCTCGCTGGAGATTGAGGAAGTGCTCTACCAGCACCCCGAGGTGGTCGAGGCTGCGGTGGTGGCACGCCCGGATTCGCGCTGGGGCGAGACACCCCATGCGTTTGTTACCCTGCGCGCTGATGGGCTGGCCACCGGGGACGATCTGGTCCACTGGTGCCGTGAGCGTCTGGCGCACTTCAAGGCGCCGCGATATGTGTCGCTGGTGGACCTGCCCAAGACCGCCACTGGAAAAATACAGAAGTTCGTCCTGCGTGAGTGGGCCCGGCAACAGGAAGCGCAGACCGCCAACGCCGAGCCTTGACTGAGCGGCAACACCTGCACACCCCATAACAACAAGTACATTGATCGAGGTGTCCCATGTCCAGCCTGTTATATGCGCGGGTTCGCGCCAGTGCCCGGTTTCAGCAACTGGTGGCGCGCAGAAACCGTTTCACCCTGAGCCTGTTCGTACTGATCCTGGCCACGTTCTATGGCTACATCGGGTTGGTTTCGTTCTGGCCCGAACTGATAGCCAGGCGCCTGACCCAAGGATCGAACATGACCGTCGGCGTCGCCGCCGGCGCCTGCCTGTTCGTGTTCTTCTGTGCATTGTCGGCGTTCTACGTGTACCGGGCCAATGGCGAGTTCGATCGCCTGACCCAGGCGTTACTCCGCGGGTTGGAAGAGGAGCAGGGCGCATGAAAAAAATATTGCCTCTGGCCCTGCTGCTGCACTCTGGCCTGCTGCTGGCTTCGCCCGCGCTCGACGCGGGCCCGCGTCAGCCGTTCAACCTGCATGCCATCGGCATGTTCATGGTGTTCGTGCTGTTCACCTTGTGCATCACCTGGTGGGCGGCGCGTCGTACCCGCTCGACGGCAGACTTCTACAGCGCAGGTGGTGGCATCCAGGGCTGGCAGAACGGCCTGGCGCTGGCCGGTGACTACATGTCCGCCTCGACATTGCTGGGGATTACCGCGCTCATCTACACCTCCGGCATGGATGGCTACATCTACCTCATCGCCTTCTTCGCCGGCTGGCCGGTGTTGCTGCTGCTGATGACCGAACGGCTGCGCAACCTGGGCCGCTTCACCTTCGCCGACATTACCTCCTACCGCCTCGACCAAGGCAAGGTGCGCACCATGGCCGCCATCGGCTCGCTGACAGTGGTGTGTTTCTACCTGGTAGCGCAGATGGTCGGGGCCGGGCAGTTGATCAGGTTGCTGTTCGGCCTGGACTACCACATTGCCCTGGTGATCGTTGGCGCGCTGATGATGCTGTATGTAACCTTCGGCGGCATGGTGGCGACCACCTGGGTGCAGATCATCAAGGCATTCCTGCTACTGGTAGGCGGTTCGCTGGTGCTGTTCCTGGCGCTGCGCGAGTTCGACTTCAGCTATGACACGCTGGTCACCCAGGCCATGGGCACCCATGCCCTGGGCGAGCGCCTGCTGGCGCCCGGCAGTCTGCTGGCCGACCCATTGACCGCGCTGTCGCTGAGCCTGGGGCTGGTATTCGGCACCGCCGGGCTGCCGCATATCCTGATGCGCTTCTTCACCGTCAGCGATGCCCGTGAGGCGCGCAAGTCGGTGCTCTACGCCACCGGGTTCATCGGCTATTTCTTCAACGTCATTTTCCTGCTGGGCCTGGCGTCGATCGTGATCGTCAGCCAGCAGCCGCAGTTCTTCGAAGGCGGGCAGGTGGGTGGCAAGCTGCTGGGCGGGGGCAACATGGTGGTCATGCACCTGGCCCAGGCGGTTGGCGGCAACCTGCTGCTGGGCTTTTTGTCTGCCGTGACCTTTGCCACCATCCTGGCCGTGGTGTCAGGCCTGGCGCTTGCGGGTGCTTCGGCCATCGCCCATGACCTCTATGCGCGGGTGATCATGAAGGGCGCGGCCAGCGAGTCGCAGGAGTTGCGGGTGACCAAGCTGGCCACCCTCGGGCTTGGGTTGGTGGCGATAGCTCTGGGCATCGTGTTCGAAAACATCAACGTGGCCTTCATGGTCGCGCTGGCGTTCGGCATCGCCGCGTCGGCCAACTTCCCGGTGCTGTTCCTGTCGATGTTCTGGTCGGGGCTGACCACGCGCGGCGCGTTGGCTGGTGGCTACGTGGGGTTGGTCAGCGCCATGGGCTTCGTGGTGTTTTCCAAGCTGGTGTGGGTGGATGTGTTGCACTTTGCCGAGCCGTTGTTCCCCTATACCCAGCCTGCGCTGTTCTCCATGCCGCTGGCGTTTGCCGTGGCGTATGGCGTTTCCCGGCTGGACCGGACTGCGCGAGCCAAGGCGGAAAGGGCGGCGTTCGCCGACCAGTTCGTTAGGGGCCAGACCGGCCTTGGCGCCAGCGGTGCGGTCGATCATTGATCACCTGCGGCCGCTGGGGGATGCGTGCCAGCGGCCGGGTTCTTTCCTTAGTAACCCCTGAAGATCTCCCCGATGCTGCTGATCGCATGCCCCATGTGCTGCGCCGCCGCTCGGTTGACGAGAGAAGGCCTGGGAGCAAGCAGGGCACTCAGGAAAACGGCCAGCGTCAACACGGCCAGTAGAAAGCCAAATCGGCGCATATGATCCTCCAGCGATTTTATTGTAGTTGTCGTCAGGTTCGATTCGAAAGGCCTGTATAACGCGGTTATTGCCCGGACGCTTTGTCGTGGGCGAATGACTGGGTGATGGCTGCGATGTCCTGGTCGCCATAGCCCATTGATGCCGCGCGCTGCGCGACCTGGCACACCGCGTCGAACACTGGCGTCCAGGCCCCTTGTGCATGCAGGGATTGGGCAATGTGCGCGAAGGCATCTACATGTACATCGAGCCTCGCCTGGTCGCTTGCGAAATCCTGCGCTTTGAGCCGGCGTGCCGCTTCCTCGAGTGCGTCGGCGACGAAAAAGCGTGACGTGTCGAGCAGGAGCCTGGCTGTCTTCGAAACCGGCGGGCCAAACCGCTCGCTCGCACCCACGGCCTCGAAGAACGCAACCATTGCGGCAAACGCATGGGCGTGGAGCACGGTCGCGAAGGCCAATGCTTCGCCCCAGGGAAGGAACACCGTATGGCCGGCGAGCCCTTCAACCAGCGACCGGTGCTGCTCGAAGGCCTCACGATCGCCGGTATGAATACTGTGGCTTTCGCGATGGCCGACGTTGCGCGGGTAGGCCACGATCATCCCTTTGACGTAGTGGCCGCCCGCCCGATTGACGAGGCCCTGAAGCGCCGGTCCCTCGTCCTGGGCGTTGGTGGTGTAATCGACGATCGTACGGTTGGCCAGTGCATGCATCACACCTGGCATCCCGAGCACCTCGTGGGTCGCGTGGTTGTCCAGGAGCACGAAGATCGTGGCCGGGCTTGCAACCAGCGCGGCTTCAACGCTGTCGCACAGGTGAGCGCCAGCGGCGACGAGCGACGCAGCCTTGCCGAGTGATCGATTCTAGATCGCCACGCGTTTGCCTTGCAGTAGGGCAGTTGCCTGAACTGCTCGACGGCGGCGTCGACCAGGCGCTTTTCACTGAAGCCCAAGGCAACCCTCCACAGGCCCGACATCGCCTCGATGTAGGCGTTGTCTTGCTCATCGAAGACCCGCACGCCGTCGCCGCCGGCGATCACGAGGGGGCCGATTTCCTGGTGCTGCGCCAGGTTGGTGTTGGGGTGAATGAATGAAGCCAAGTCATTCTGGATGGTTGAAGTGACGTTGCTCATTGGCGTGATTTCCTGCCACGGACGGGTTGTCGACTGCATGCGATGAGCCTGCATGCGGCGCTGTATCGATACAGGCCGCACCGCAGGCCCGTGCAGTTACTGGCTAAACGCTGCCGCGACCGCTTCGCCGAAGGCTTTCAGGCCTTCTTCGAGCTGGTCGGTCGGGGTATTCACCGGTGGCATCAGCTTGATGATTTCGCCGTTCGGGCCGCAGCGGTCGACCAGCACACCCGCCTGCAGCACACGCTGCTGGGCATCCTTGGCGAATGCGACTTTGCCGCGGCCGAAGTCGATGCCGGCGATCATGCCGCGACAGCGCGCGGAGCCGACGCCAGGAATTTCCGCGAAACCGGCGACCGCGCGCTCCATGGCCGCGCAGTTGGATGCCAGCAGCTTCAGGAACGACTCGTCGCGCCAATAGCCGAGCGCGATCTGGGCCGTCAGGAACGCCAGTTGGTTGCCGCGGAAGGTGCCGATGTGATCGCCCGGTTGCCACACATCCAGCCCGGCGCGAATCAACACGATCGCCATCGGCAGGCCGAAGCCGCCGATCGATTTGGCGCAGGTGATCAGGTCCGGCACCACCCCGGAGCGCTCGAAGCCGAAGAAGTCGCCGGTGCGCCCGCAGCCGGCCTGGATTTCGTCGCAGATGAGCAACACGCCGTGATCGCTGGTCCACTTGCGCAAGCGTTGCAGCCATTCGTTGGAAGCCGGGTAGACGCCGGCCTGGATCTGCACGGACTCGACGATCACCGCCGCCGGCAGCTCCGAGCCGCTGCCCTGGTCGCTGGCCAGGCGCTCGAGGAAGCCAATGCTGTCGAATTCGCCGTAGGGGCTGTCTTCGTAAGGCACGAACACCACGTCGGTGGAAAGCCCAGGGCCACGGCGAGTGCGGTTGCCGGTGACGGCCAGGGCGCCGGCGGTCATGCCGTGGTAAGCCCCGTAGAACGAGACGATCCTGGTACGCCCCGTCGCCTTGCGCGCCAGCTTCAACGCCGCCTCGACGGCGTCGGCACCGGTCGGGCCGGTGAACTGCACCTTATAGTCCCAGCCGCGTGGCTTGAACAGGTCGCGCTCTATCGCCTCGAGGAACTGGCGTTTGGTGGTGGTGTGCAGGTCGAGGGCGTGGGTCACGCCGTTGGACGAGAGGTACGCGATCAAGGCATCGCGCATGCGCGGGTCGTTGTGGCCATAGTTCAGGGCGCCGGCGCCGGCGAAGAAGTCCAGGTACTCGCGGCCGTCTTCGCCGCGGATCTTGCTGCCTTGGGCGGTATCGAACACCAGTGGCAGGTCACGGCAGTACATCCGTACATTGGACTCGAGCCTTTCGAACGTCTCGATGTTGTTCATGCAAACCTCTTGAAAAAATGATCCGGGCTATCGGGGTCGTGGGCGGTCAATGCTTGAACATCACGTGGCGAACCACGGTGTAGTCTTCCAGGCCATACATGGACAGGTCCTTGCCGTAGCCGGACAGCTTCACACCGCCATGGGGCATTTCGCTCACCAGCATGAAGTGGGTGTTGACCCAGGTGCAGCCGTATTGCAGGCGAGCGGCCAGGCGATGGGCGCGCCCCACATCGGCGGTCCACACCGACGAGGCCAGGCCGTAGTCCGACTCATTGGCCCATGCCAGTGCCTGGGCTTCGTCTTCGAATGGCGTAACCGTCACCACCGGGCCGAAGATTTCGCGGCACACCACCTCGTCCTCCTGCGTGGCGCCTGCCAGGACCGTCGGCTCGAAGAAGAACCCCTCACTCGCAGCGCGCTTGCCGCCGGTGACCACCTCGATGTGAGGGAGCTCCTTGGCACGGTTCACGAAGCCCTCCACGCGCTCCAGGTGCTCTTGGGTGATCAGCGGGCCCATCTCGGTCGCCGGGTCATCCTGTAGCCCGCACTTGATGCTGGATACGGCTTCACCGAGCTTGCGCACGAATTCCGGGTACACCGCCTTCTGCACATAGAGGCGGCACGCGGCGGTGCAGTCCTGGCCGGCGTTGTAGAAGCCGAAGGCGCGGATGCCTTCGACGGCGGCGTCGATGTCGGCATCATCGAAGATCAACACCGGTGCCTTGCCACCGAGCTCCATGTGCATGCGTTTGACGCTGTCGGCGGTGCCTTCGATGATGCGGCTGCCGGTGCGCACGGAGCCGGTCAGCGACACCATGCGCACCTGGGCGTGGCTGGTCAGCGGTTCACCCACCGAGGCGCCGCGGCCATGGATGATGTTGACCACGCCGGCGGGGAAGATGTCGGCGAGCAGCTCACCCAGTTTCAAGGTGCTCATCGGCGTGTGTTCCGACGGCTTGAGCACGACGGTGTTGCCGCCGGCCAAGGCCGGGCCCAGTTTCCAGGCCGCCATCAACAGGGGGTAGTTCCACGGCGCGATGGAGGCGACCACGCCCACCGGGTCGCGGCGGATCATCGAAGTGTGGCCCGGGATGTACTCGCCCGCCGCCGAGCCCTGCAGGCAGCGCACGGCGCCGGCAAAGAAGCGGAACACGTCGGACACGGCTGGCAGTTCGTCCTGCAGCACGGCGGTAAACGGCTTGCCGCAGTTGTCCGCCTCCAGGCGGGCGAACACCGGCGCCTGGGCGTCGATGCGGTCAGCGAGCCTTAGCAGCAGTGCCGCGCGGTCCTTGGGCGGCGTTTGCGACCAGGCGTCGAAGGCTGCATCGGCGCTTTGCACCGCAGCATGGACCTGGGCGCGACTGGCTTCGGTGGTCTGTACCAGGACGCTGCCAAGGGACGGGTTGTACACGTCGAGGTTTTCGCCTTCGCCGGCCACCAGGGCACCGTTGATCAGGAGTTTGGTTTGCATGTCGATTCTCGCCATTGAACGGCAAGGCCAGGGCCTTGCCTTGTGGTTGCCGTCAGGGGATTCGCTTGGAAGGTGGCCGCTACGCCAGTGCGTCAGGCACCGGGTTGCGGAAGAAGCTGGTCCGGCAGGCGAGGTAAACCGCGCCCAGGGCGAGCCAGCTACAGCCCATGATCAGTGCGTCTTTATCCAGGCTGGCCAGCATCCAGCCGGCCGTGACCAGGCCGATGACCGGGAAGAGCACGCCGCGCAGCAGGCCAGCCCCGTCCTTGATGTGTGCATCGAAGGTGAGCCGCAGCGCGCAGAGGTTGACGGCGGTGAAGGCCAGAAAGGCGCCGAAATTGACCAGGGACGTCGCGGTGGCGATCGTCAGGCCAAAACCCGCGGTGCCGAAAATGCCACACAGCAGGATGTTGAAGGTCGGCGTCCGGTAGCGAGGGTGCAATGCACCGAACAGCTTGCGCGGCAGTTGGTTGTCCCGGCCGAGGGCGTACAGCAACCGGCCCACACTGGCCTGGAACGACATGCCCGCGGCGAAGTGGGCGATGATGATCCCCGTCAGGACCACGGCGAAGAACAGGTCACCACCGATCATGCGGGCAATCTCGAAGGCAGCGCCGTCCACCAGCTCGAACGTGGGGGAGGGGTGCGCCAGGTACATGAAGTACGAGGAGCCGACATAGACCGAACCGCCGATCAGCGCGACCATCAGGATCGCGCGGGGCAGCGTGCGGCCCGGGTCACGGGTTTCCTCGCTGAGCGTGGACAGTGCGTCGAAGCCCAGGAACGAGTACGCAGCAATGGCGGCGCCGGCCATGCTGGTGGCGAAGGACACATCCTGATTGAAGAACGGCTTGGCCGAAAGCAGCCCACCAGGGCCATTGGCAGCCACGATGTAATGCACGCACAGGCCGATGAATACCACGATGATCGCCAGTTGCGCGCCCATCAACAGCAGGTTGAAGCGGTTGGCCACCTGGATGCCCAGCACATTCAGCAGCGATGTAGAGACGATGAAACCGGTAATCCACACCCACTGCGGCACATCTGGAAAGGCCATGTTGAGATAGCTGGCGCCCAGCAGCCAGATCAGCATCGGAATGAAGAAGTAATCGAGCAGGGCGGCCCAGCCCACCATGAAGCCGAGGTTGGCGCTGAGCATCTTGCGGGTATAGGTGTAGGCCGACCCGGCCACCGGGAACACCCTGACCAGCCGGCCATAGCTCAACGCCGTGAACACCACGCCGGTCGCTGCGATCAGGTAGGCCATCGCCGTGGTGTTGCCACTGGCCTGCGAGATCACGCCATAGGTGCCGAAGACGATCAACGGGGCGAGGAAGGCCAGGCCGAACAGCAGGACCGAAAACGGGCCCAGGGTGCGCTTCAGCGAAGCGCTGGGGGTTGATTCGCTCATGACTGGCAGCCCTCACGCTACGAAGTGGTAAGCAGTGGCGACGATTTCACGGTAGGTTTCCACGGTCATCTCCTTTGCATTGCTGCCATCGGAGAAGTTCTTCTTCGACTTTTCAGCGATGGCCAGGAAGTCTTCCTCGCGCACGCCTTTCACCTCGGCGAAGCGGGGGATGCCCAGGTCCTTGCTCATCTGGAACAGGTAGCCGACGGCGGCCTCGGCGGCCTCGGCCGGCGAGAGGTTGGGGTCGATGCCCAGTGCGTAGGCGACCTGCGCATGGCGAATGATGTCGGCATCGCGGTTATGGCCGAACACGAAGGGCAGGAAGATAGCGTTGCCCACGCCGTGCGGCGTGTCGTACATGCCACCGATGGCTTCGGAAATGCAGTGCACGCTACCTACGTCCGCATTACCGAAGGCCATACCGGCGATCAGGCTGGCCACCAGCATCTGCTCGCGGGCGTGCAGGTTGCCGGGTTCCAGCACGGCGGGCTTGAGGTGTTGGCTGATCAGGCGGATGGCATGCAGCGCCAGGCCGTCGCTGATGGGGTTCGACACGCGGCAGGTGTAGGCTTCGATGGCGTGGGTCAGGGCATCCATGCCGGTTGCGGCGGCAATCGACGCGGGCAGCGTGTCGAGGATATGAGAGTCAAGCAAGGCCAGGACTGGCCCGAGTCGGTAATCATGCACGCTCATCTTGTAATGACGGGCGGTGTCGGTGATCACCGAGAAGCAGGTTACTTCGCTGCCGGTGCCAGCCGTGGTCGGAATGGCAACGATAGGCGGGATGGCATGGGTGAGCGTGAACGACCCTTCGTAGTCCTCGATCCGACCCTCATGGCTGAGCAGCACGCTGATGGCCTTGGCTGCATCCATGGCACTGCCACCGCCGATGGCTAGCAAGCCATCGATACCTTTGCCGCGGTATCGCTGCGCGATCTGATTGACGTCATCGCTGCGCGGATTGGCCTTGATGTCCGACACTTCCTCGAAGGCGATGCCTGCCTTCTCCAGGCTGGCGTAGACGCTGTCCAGCAGGCCCGCCGCCTTGACCCCAGGATCGGTCACGATGAGCACGCGGGCCAGGCCAAGTGAGTGCAGGTGTTCACCGGTGCGCTCGCGCAGACCAGGTTCCATCACGACTTTGCTGGGGAGTAAAAACTTCAAGTCCATACGTACCTCTTGCTCAATTGTTGTCATTGTTGAAAGGGCAGTAGAGGAGCACTTGCGCCAGGCCGTGGATAACAGCTCGAGCGGGTGATGTGTGGCCTGGCATTTCGCGCAAGCCAGCATTTTGTTGTTCTGGGTTTTGCTTGAAGCTGTGGTCAAAGGCCTCCTTCGGGGAGAAAAAGAGGGGCGGCCAAGCTGCACGCCCCTGAAAGGGTGATCGCGCTACAGCATGTGTCCTGCCAGCAGGGACAGCAGCGTGCCGGACAGGCAAGGCGGGAAGTCGTGCCCCATCCCGGGCAGCAGCACCAGGCTGGAACCACGGATAGCTGCGGCCGTGGCGTACCCGCCGCTGGTCGCGACCATGAGATCTTCATCGCCATGGATGACCAGGGTGCGGCAACGAATCCGTTGCAGTTCCTGGGTGCGGTCGCCGGAATTGATGATCGCGCCGATCTGCCTGGCCGTGCCGATGTTGCTGGCCTCGCCACCGCCTCGCTCCCAGGCCAACAGGGCATAGTCACGGAAGGCGGGCTCATTCCACTCCAGGGTCGAGCCGATCAGGCGCATGATGGCCAGGTAGTCGCGAACGCTTTCCTGCTCGCTGCGCGGCGGGCGGCGCAGCAGCTGCCGAATGGATTTCAACGCCGGCTGGCCGACGCGCAGCGATCCGGTGGTCGAGAAGATCGAGGTGAGCGTCCTGATACGCTCGGGGTAACGGGCAGCGAGGGTCTGGGCGATCATGCCGCCCATCGACATGCCCACCACGTGCGCCGTTGTCAGGTTCAGGCCGTTCATGAGCCCGATCACGTCGCTGGCCATGTCACCCAGGTCATAGCCGGGGGTGCGCTTGCGCAAGAACTGCTGCATGGCCGTGGGAGGTACTACGTCGGTGAAGAACGACCGGCCCGAGTCGCGGTTGTCCAGCGTGATGACCCGAAACCCCCGCTCGACCAGGCCGGCGATGATCGGTTGCGGCCAGTAGGTCAATTGCAGCCCCAGTCCGACGATGAGCAGGACCGCCGGGGCGTCTTCATGGCCGTGGGTGCGATAGCAGAGCTTGCGCTCCCCCGGCAGCTCGCAGAAGCGATCGGCGCTCATTGACGACTACCTTGTTGCTGCAGCACGACGCCTGCGTGCAAGGGCGCGTTGGGTACCGTGGTGAACGCGAGGCACTTGTCGGCCACGTTGCCTCGGCGCAGCAGCTTGACGTCGCGGAAGTAGTCCATCGACATCACCCAGGGCTCACGGGGCCCTTGGCGCGGCATGCTGTCCAGCGCGCGCTGCACGTATCCGGCGCCGAAGTCCAGCAAGGGTCGGGTTTCGATACCGGCAGGCGCCTTGGGCTCGCAGACGTTGTGGCCCTGTTTGTCCATGAAGCCCAGCAGGCGACAGAAATGGTCGCACAGCAGGCACACTTTCAAGGTCCAGGATGAGTTGGTGTAGCCCACGGCAAAGGCGAAATTGGGCACGCCGGAGAGCATCATGCCTTTGTAGGCGAGGGTTTCGCTGAGTACCACCGGTCTGCCGTCCTTGTGCAGGGTGATGCCACCGAACAGCTGTACGTTCAGCCCCGTGGCGGTGACGATGATGTCGGCCTTCAGTGTCTTGCCCGATTTGAGCAATACCCCGGACTCGGTGAACCGCTCGATGTGATCGGTGACGATGTCGGCCTTGCCTGCGCTGATGGCTTTGAACAGATCGCCTTCGGGCACCGAGCACAAGCGCTGGTCCCACGGGTTGTAGGGCGGGTTGAAATGCACGTCGACCGGATAGTCCTTGGGCAATTCCTTGCGGGTCAGCCACAGGAGCAGTTTTTTCGAAAGCTTGGGGAAGCGCTGGCAGAAGCCCCAGAAGGCCAGGGTGATCTTGGCGTTCTTGTAGCGTGTCAGGGAATAGGCGGTTTGCGCGGGCAGGACCTTGCGCAGGAACGCTGCAACACCATCGTTGGCGGGCTGGTTGATGATATAGGACGGCGTGCGCTGCAGCATGGAGATGCTGGCGACCTTGTCGGCCATGGCCGGAATCAGAGTTACCGCGGTTGCGCCACTGCCGATGACGACGACACGCTTGCCTGTGTAGTCGAGGTCTTCCGGCCAGTGTTGCGGGTGGATGATCTGGCCCTTGAACTGCTCGCTGCCTTCGAACCGGGGGCTGAAACCCTGATCATAGCGATAGTAACCGCCTGCACTGAACAGCCAGCGGCATTCGACCGTGCGGATCTGCGCCGTGTGGCCATCCTCGACACGCACCGCCCACAAGCCCTTGTCGCTTTGCCAGTTGGCCGAGATGACTTTCTGCTGGTACTGGATGAAGGGAGCCAGCTGGTGCTCGTCGATGGCTTCGCCCAGGTACTCAAGAATATCCGCGGCGTCCGCCAGGGACTTGGCCTTGGTCCAGGGCTTGAAGTCGAAACCGAAGGTGTAGAGGTCCGAGTCGGAGCGGATGCCGGGATATCGGAACAGGTCCCAGGTACCCCCCATGCGCTCGCGGGACTCGAGAATGGCAAAGGTCTTGTTCGGTTGATTGCGTCGCAGGTAGGCCGCCGCGCCGATGCCAGACACACCGGCTCCCATGATCAGAACATCGAGCGGCTCAACCGGAAGAGCAGTGTGAGAGGACATGTCGCCTCCTATTGTTGTGTTATAGAGACTGATCTTTTGACTTGATCATTTGACTCAGAATAAGGTCGCAGGAAGGGTGGAACAAGGTGCAAAATGCACCACGTCACTGCTATTTCAGGATGATTTGCACCTGTTGCTTCGCCGATCAACGATCAGACAGGGTCAGTCTGGTAGATATCGTCATCGGTACGTTCGAAGGAGGCGCTGCGGCTTTCAGGGCCGGAGGGGGAGTGGAACGCCGTGCAGCGACGCAGCACGGCGAATCCTGTGAGGCTCAGTAACTGGCCACCAGCAACTTGACTGCCTGGCAGGCGGTCTCGGTCTCGGCCTCCAGGCGTGCACGGTCGCCGTGGGCGGACCAGGCGAGCATCAGGCCGTCGAACAGATTGATCAGCAAGCGGCTGATAGTGGTCAGTGCTGCCTGGTCCAGCGCGCCGTCGGTGACCTTGGTGATGGCCTGTTGGGCCGCTTCGAGGGAAACGGCATAGATCTTGGTTGCCATCTCCGGGTTGTTGCGCAGGTTCCAGCAAAACAGTTCGAACTGCGTGGTGGCCATTTCCGGGTGGGCGGTGAACCAGTTGACCAGTTGGCGCAGCATTTCCCCGACCGATTCCGCCGCCGTGGCGCCTGTCGGCACGTGTTGCAACGATTGTTGCGGCATGTTGATCAAGGACTCGTAGACCGCATAGAACAGCTCGTCCTTGGTGTGGAAGACATAGTGCAACGATGCCAGCGGCGAATCCGCTGCCGCAGCGATTCGCCGGGTTGTGGCGTTGGCCACCCCATGTTCCGCGATCACCTTCACGGTGGCCTCGATAAAGTCCTGCCTGCGCTCTTCAGCACCAATCCGAGCCATTGAGCGTTCTCCCTTTTCGGTATTGCCGCCGGCCCCTTGGCCCGGCGTTGACGGTGACGAATGCTAGCGCAAGGTCAAGCCTCAATCCATGAGTCGCTGCAATCCCATCCGTATGGGCACGGTAGGGTACGGGAAATTCAAATCAAACGACTTGATCAAGTGACCATGTTCGGTAATGATGAGTTCACCTCGCAGGTCGCCCGGCCTCGGTGGACAGAACAATGACAAAACCAGACAGGTAGAAAGCAGATGGATACACGAGCGCTCTCCACAGTCAGCAGCGACGCCTCGATCGAGCAGGTGGTGGACATCATCCGGCGTGACGGTGGCGTCATCATTGCCGACTTTGTTTCACCGGCAACGCTGAAATCCCTCACCGAAGAGCTGGACAACTACCTGAAGGTCACGCCTTGTGGTGTCGATCCTTACTTCGCTGGCACCCAGACCCGTCGTGTGGCGCGCATCATCGGGCGCAGCGACACCGCCGTGGAGGTGGCATTGCACCCGCTGTTCCTCGGCGCGGCCAGGCAGATCCTGCAAACCCCTACCCACGTCTGGGTGGGCAGCGACCGTATCGAGATGGCACCTGATATTCAACTGAGCATCACCCAGGCGATCCAGATTGGCCCGGGCCAAGGCCTCCAGCCCCTGCACCGTGACGATGCCACTTCGCTCTGGCGGCACCCACAGTATGGGCGTGAGGCCAGGCTGCAAATGATGCTGGCCATTTCAGACTTCACCGAAGAGAACGGTGCGACGCGCGTCATCCCTGGTAGCCATCAGTGGGATGACGAGCGAATGCCGACCCAGGAAGAGACCGTCGCTGCGCAAATGAAGGCTGGCTCCGCGCTGCTCTGGATCGGCTCGGTGTATCACGGCGGCGGCGCCAACACGACGGATGCCCCTCGTACTGGCCTGACGATGGCCTACGACTTGGCCTTCCTGCGCCTTGAAGAGAATCACTTCCTGTCCATTCCCGTCGAACGTGTTCGCCAGCTCCCAGGTGAAATGCAACGCCTGCTGGGCTGGAGTGCCAGTTCCACGTTGCTCGGCTGGGTGGAAATCGATGGCCAGATGCGCGATCCGCAAGAGCTCCTGGGCATGCCGGCTTTCTCCGAACCGGGTAAAGGCTTCTGACCATTCTGGGAGTGACGGGAATGAACGCGTTGAACAAGGTGGCCGATGGCGACGCAGCACCGTTGAAGTTTCGGAGTCTGGGGGGATGGGTGGAGCGACCGGCTGATCTGCAGCCGACCCTCCAAGGTCACGCGCAGGCCGATGTGATCGTGATCGGCGCCGGCTTTGCCGGGCTGTCGACCGCGCTGGAACTCAAGGCGCTCGGGGCGGATGTGATGGTGCTGGAACAGGAGTTCGCCGGTTTCGGTGCCAGTGGCCGCAATGCCGGCTACCTGCTGGGCAGCATGGGTATCGAGTACGACATGTTCGTCAAGCGCGTGGGTGTGGAGCAGGCGACGCAGTTCGTCAGGCTCTATGACGAAGCGGTGCCCTACGTGGAAGGTCGATTCAAGACCTTGGGTATCGACTGTGATTACAACCCTTCGGGTGTGCTGCGGGCAGGTGTTCATTCCAGCCAGGAGAAGCGCTTGCGGGAAAACATGGCGCTGGGGCAGAAGCTGGGAGCGACGAGCCGCTTTGTCGACGGTGCCGAGATGCGTGCGCGGGGCATCCCCCCTGCGTTTCTGTTCGCCTCCGAGCAGTGTGGTGGCACCTTGAACCCAGGGAAGTACATCGGCGGCCTGCGGCGCGCGGCCATCGAGGCGCGGGTGAAGCTCTACGAACGCACGCCGTTGCTGAGCTTCAGCGAAGGGCCGGTCATTACCTGCAAGACGGCACATGGCAGTGCAACCGCCCCGGTGATGGTGCTGGCAACCAACGCCTATACCCCGCAGCTGGGGGTATTGCGCAACAAGGTCGCAGCGATTCGGGTATCGGCAATCGAAACCCAACCGCTGTCGACGCAGCAGTTGGCTGCCCTCGGCTGGCAAGGGCGGGAAGGGATCATCACGCCGCACTACACCATGGAGAGCCATCGGCTGACGGCACACGGCACAATGGTGTTGACGGTCAAGAAGCTAGGTTATGCCTACGGTTCGAAGACGCCCAATATCCCGGACCACGACGCCTACACCGCATTGGCACAGGTACTGCGCGAGCGCTATCCGATGTTGCAAGGCCTGGGCGTCAAGCACTGCTGGAGTGGTTACGTCAGTGGTGCCTACGACTTCCTGCCGGTGATCGGTGCCATGGGCGCGAAACAGAACATTCACTACACCACCGGCTGCTCGGGCCATGGGTTGGGCACTCAATCGTTGATCGGGAAGCTGTTTGCCGAGCAAATCAGTGGCCACGCGCCTGAGTTACTGGCGGCGCTGCAACACAAGACGCCGTCCATGCTGCCTGAACCCCTGCAATGGTGCGCCATACACTCGGCCTTTGCGGCGGCCAAGTTGCTGGATGACTGGACCGATAGAAAAGTGCGTAAAGACAAAGCCAACAAGGGCTGATTGCAGTGGATGCGCTTGTTCTATGCCCGTCATTGTAGAGCGACGGCGCGCCCCTTTTGACAGAGGCTGTTATCGTGGAACTCATAGATTTGTTCGCGTTGATCTCATGTGTGCTGCTGGTGATGAGTGGCGTGGGTTATGGTGTTGCATTCATCAGGCGTAAGAATTATCTGTTGGGCGTGGAGTTCTTGATTGTAGGTATATCCGCAACTAACTTCACGACCTTCATCGCCACGGGATGGCAAGCCAATTATAATGTGGCCATTTTTCTGGATGCGTTTTCCCGCGGGGTCGGCGTGCCGGTTATTGCAACGCTCGGGTTGATGGCGGTGACGCACAATTACAAGCCATCGCCGGCGAAGGACCTGCTCTTGTTCATGGCCGCTTTTGCCGCGACGGCCATTTATTACCTGTCGACAGGTTTCAAAGAGTGGTTGCCCTATTTCTATATGTTGATGTGGTCGCTCTACACGCTGTTCCTGGTCTACTTTATCTGGCGACTGGTACGTGCCGGCGAGTCTGGGCATGCGCTGGCAACCCTTCTGGGAGGCGCGGCGGGGCTGACGATCGCGCTGCGGTATGACTTTTTCCCGATCCCGGGGGATGATACCAAGATGATCTTCATGACCTGCGCCTTCCTGACCTGGTCCTACTCGATCGTGCAGTTGTTTTATGCCTATGGGGCACTTCAGTGCTCAAGGAAAGTGCCCTCGAATGCCATGCTCCATCTCCGTTAAGGTGCGGGCTAGTTAACGAGGTGTTCACGGACTGACGGAATGAGCGGCTTGATATTTTCTGTTACTCCATGGCGGGCGAAAGCCTGCTTCTTTACCGCCCCAAGGGGCGGTTTTTTATGGGTTAATCATATGCGTTAGTTATGCTGCTCGATAAGCGAACAGCAGGTAGATTTCCGTGCGGCACTGAGTAAATCTTTTAGGCGGCGCACTATAAAAAGCATCTTTTAGTAACACATGTTTCCTTACTTCCCAATAAAGTGCAGGCGCCTGGCATGCATTGATCGATGCATAAATTCAACGCACTGATTCCTATAGCGTAATCCGCCAATAACACATTCTGGCATGTGGCTTGCGTACTGATCACACGACATGGTCAATTGATCATGTCGTGTGATCAGGATGTAGCAGGCGCCGATTTTTTCCACTTGAAACGTCGAGCAGTCGCTCCAAGCCCTTTGTTTGAGGATCCTCCAATGAAAGAAGTCAAAGCACGGTCGGAACGTGTCTTATCCACCCGCCGTATGTTCAGGCAGCTGCTGGTTACCCTTGCGGCCTCGACCACGATCTGTTCGGTACAGGCTGCACCCCAGGGGGCAGAGGCGCTGGGTTCGAAGTTGACGCCGCTGGGGGGCGAGAGCGCCGCCAGTTCTAACGGGGATATACCGGCCTGGTCCGCCCCAGGGCCACAGGGGGCGGGCTGGAGCTACGGCCAGGTGCGAGGGGAGCATTGGAAGTTCAAGGGCGACAAGCCTCTGTACAGCATCGACTCGAGCAATGTGGCGCAACACGCGAGCCAGCTTTCACCGGCCCAGCTGGAACTGTTCAAGAAGGTTCCGGGCTATCGCATGGATGTCTTCCCCACCCGCCGTACCTGCGACGCGCCGAACTTCGTGGCTGAGAACACCAGGCAGAACGTGGACTTCGCCAAGCTCGATGCTTCCGGTGTCGCCCTTGAAGAAGCCCATGTTCCGGGTATCCCGTTCCCGATGCCCACTACCGGTGCAGAGGTGATGTGGAACATGAAGATGCGCTATCGCGGCGTTGGCGTAGAAATCCCTCGGAGCATTTCAGGCATTTCTCCCCGCAAGGGCGGGGAGTGGTTGCGCCAGTCGACCGACACCTTCTTCCTGACACCCTGGGGCAAGAAGGGCAGCGCGCTTTTCTCCTCCTACGGCCGCCTGGAAAACGCGACTTTCTTCAACTACCTGGAGCCCGCGGCGCTGGCCGGTCAATCCGCCGTGCAAACGGCTGTGGCCGGCGAGCAGGCCACGACCTTTTACTACTTCCCCGGCCAGCGTCGCGTGCGCCGTATGCCGTCGTATTCCTACGACGCGCCACAGATCGGCCTCGACAACCAGTACACCGTGGACGAGGCGAACGTCTTCTTCGGCACCATGGACCGTTTCGACTGGAAGCTGCTCGGCAAGCAGGAACTGCTGGTGCCTTACAACGATTTCGGTGCCTACGACACCGCCGCCAAGGTGGAGGCGTTCGCCGGCAACGACTCGATCGCACCGCAGTCGCGTCGCTATGAGCTGCATCGCGTCTGGGTTGTCGAGGCCAATGTCCGTCAAGGCATGCGCCACCAGGCGCCCAAGCGCATGTTCTACATCGACGAGGACAGCTGGAACCCGCTGCTGGCCGTCGACTTCGACAAGCAAGGGCAGATCTGGAAGGTGCGTGAAGGGTTCTCGATTCCCGTGTACGAGACCGGCGCTTGCGACGTGCAGGCCCAGGTCCAGTACAACCTGGCCGAGGGTCGTTACCTCTTCGACATGACCTCGATCGGGGCCGGCAAGAACGATATTCGCTGGCTCACCGAAGACAGTGGCAACCCTCGCCTGAAACGCGACTTCTTCACCTCCGACAACCTGCGAGCCATCAGCGAGCGCTAAACCGACGCCAGATCGAGAGCCAACATGAAAAAAATAATGACGAAAGCGTCAGGCCTTGCCATCGTGTGCGCAACCCCGCTGGCAATGGGGTTCACCTTTGAAACCGAAACCCTGACCGGCTCCTTCGATTCCACGATCACCGCAGGCATGGGCTTGCGGACGGAGTCGCGGGGCTGCAACCTGATCAACCAGGGGCCGACCGGGCACAACGTGCCCTCCGGCTGCCTGGCGCAGAGCTCCGGCGTGGCGGACCAGGGCGACCTGAACTACGACCGCGGCGACCTGTTCACCAACTACCTCAAGGGCACCCATGAGCTGTTGCTCAAGATGCCTGAGGACGTCACCTTCATGGCGCGTGGCACCTGGATCCGCGATTTCGCGGCCACCGATACCACCGGCACGCTGTCGTTCAACACCCCAGAGAGCGTCGGCAGCAACGGGCTGAGTGACGACGCCCGCGACGAGCTTGCCTTCAAGGCCCGCCTGCTGGATCTGTGGGTGAGCAAAGGGTTCGACCTAGGCGGGCAGCGGGTCCGCGCGCGCCTGGGCAACCAGGTGATCAACTGGGGCGAGAGCCTGTTCGTGGCCGGTGGCATCAACAACACCAACGCCTACGACTACCAGGCCTTGGCGCGCCCCGGTGTGCAACTCAAGGAGGCCGTGCTGCCGGCACCGATGCTCAGTGTCGCGTCGGGCCTTGGCTCGGGTGTCAACGTCGAGGCCTACTATCAGTTCCGCTGGAACAAGAGCGAGTTGCCGCCAGTGGGCAGCTATTGGTCAAACACCAACGCATTGGGCGAGGGCAGGGGAGACTACGGGTTCTCCGAAAAGGACGCCCGCGACAGCGGCCAGTGGGGCCTTTCGCTGCGCTGGCAGCCGGAAGACAGCGATATCAACTATGGCTTCTACGTGATGCGTTATCACGACAAGTTGCCGTCGTTGCGCATCGCCATTCTTGACCCGAACACGTTCGCGGCGGCACCCACCTGGGAGTACCAGGAAAACCGGATGATGTATGGCGTCAGCGCCAACATGCCGATCGGTGACTGGGCAGTGGGTACGGAGCTTTCTTACCGGCCGAAGGACTCGGTCATGCTCAACCCTGTCGTCGACCTGTGTTCCGGCAATGGGGGCAAATGCTGGAAAGACGAAAAGAAATTCCAGTGGCACCTCACCGGCCTTTACAGCTTCACGCCGTCCAACTCCCCGACGCTGCTCGATTTCACCGGGGCCAGCACGGGCACCCTGCTCTCGGAACTGGTGGTCATCAGGTACCCCGGGCTGCATGACGAGGTCAATGGCGAACCACTCGCCCCAGGGCTCAATGCCTGGCAACTGGATCCTGCGACAGCGCCCAAGTCCCGTGGCGACAAGACCTCGTCGGGTATCAACCTGGACTTCAGCCTGACCTATGACGGCACGTTGCTGCCGGGCTGGCAGGTCACGCCCGGCGTCTTCTACTCGCGCTCGCTTGGAGGGCGAACGCCGAACCTGAGCGCCACCTTCACCGAAGACGCGAGCAGCATGAACCTGTACCTGAATTTCGTACGAAACCCGGCCAGTTGGCAGATTTCCCTCAACTACGCAAAGTTCATGGGCGGGGAAACCCCCTACGACCAGCTTTATCGTGACCGCGATTATGTCGGTATCGCGATCTCCCGCACCTTGTGAGGCCTGCCGTGAACGGTTCTGTAAAGCTATCTGAAGCCCCGGCACGTGGCCTGTTGTCACGCGTCGAGGGGGTGTTGTTCGGGCATCGTCGTCTGGTGCTGGCGAGCCTGGCCGTGTTCACGCTGATCATGGGCTGGTTCGCCGTGCAACTGCGCATGGATGCTGGCTTCGAAAAGCAATTGCCGGTAGGCCACGAATACATCAGGACATTCGAGGCCTACCGCAACGACCTGCTGGGCGCGAACCGGCTGACCATCGTGGTCAAGGCCCGACAGGGCGATATATGGAGCGCTCCTGGCCTGAAGCGGCTGTATGACGTCACCCAGGCAGTGACCTTCCTTCCTGGCGTGTCGCGCAGCAGTGTGCGGTCCCTGTGGACGCCCAATGCCTTCGTCAACGAAATCACCGAAGAAGGGTTTCGCGCTGATCCGCTGGTACCGGGTACGGTTTCTCCCGATCACCTGGATGACCAGATCATCGCGACGATCGCCAACTCCACTGCCCAGGGTGGTTTCATCGGCACGCTGGTTTCCCGTGATCAGAGCAGCGCGATGATCACGGTGGAACTCAACGAGTACGACACCAATGGCGCCCACCTGGACTACGTGGCGTTCAACCACAGGCTGGAAAAAGAGATCCGCCAGCCATTCGAGGATGGCGAATTCGCAGTCCAGATCATCGGTTTCGCCAAGCAGATCGGCGACATCGCTGACGGTGCTTCAGCCGTACTGGAGTTCTGTTTGCTGGCGTTGCTCCTGACCGCGGGGGCGGTGTACTGGTATTGCCACTCCCTGCGTTTCACGCTGCTGGCGCTGGCCTGTTCGCTGGCCTCGCTGGTGTGGCAGTTCGGCAGCCTGCGCCTGTTGGGCTACGGGCTCGACCCGTTGGCGGTGCTGGTGCCCTTCCTGGTGTTCGCCATCGGGGTTTCCCATGGCGTGCAGCAAATCAACTTCATCGTGCGCGAGATCGCCATTGGCAAGAGCGCCGAAGAGGCTGCACGCTCTAGCTTCACGGGGTTGCTGATTCCCGGGACACTGGCGCTGGTGACCGCGCTGGTTTCCTTCGTGACGCTGCTGCTGATCCCCATCCCGATGGTGCGTGAGCTGGCGATCACGGCCTCGCTTGGCGTGGCCTACAAGATCATCACCAACCTGGTGATGTTGCCGTTGATGGCGTCGTTGCTCAGTGTCGGTGACAACTACGCTGCCGCCCAGGAAGCCTCCCGACAGCGCCGGACCCGCTGGCTGCGTGGCTTGGCCCGGCTCGCCGAGCCGCGCAGGGCGCAATGGGTGCTTGGCGTTGCCTTGGTGGTATTCCTGGTGGCGATCTGGCAAAGCCATGACCGTGTCGTTGGCACACTGCAGGCGGGCGCGCCGGAGCTGCGCGAGGACTCCCGCTTCAATCGCGATGCGGTCTCTATCGCTGGCAACTACGACATTGGCCTGGACTGGCTCAGCGTGGTGTTCGAGGTCAACACGGTCCCCTCTGGCGAAGACAGCCAGGCGGCCTGCGAGGATGTCGCCCTGGGCCAGTACCAGGATCGCTTCGTGTGGGCCATGCAGGGGGTGCCCGGTGTCCTCTCCGTCGCGTCCTTCTCCAGCAACATGCGCCAGTTCAACGAGGGCTACAACGAAGGCAATCCGAAGATGGCGGCGGTACCCATCGACCCTATGAACTACGCTGCGCTGGCCACCGAGGTGGCGCGCACGCCCGGGCTGATGCGCACCGACTGCAGCATGTCGGCGGTGCACCTGTACCTGGCCGATCACAAAGCCACGACCCTCACCCGAGTGGTGGACGCCGCCAAGGCGTTCCGCAGCGAGTACCCGATGCCAGGCATTTCGGTGCGCCTCGCTTCGGGCAATGCCGGGGTGTTGGCCGCCATCAATGAGGAGGTGGAAAAAAGCGAAACTCCCATGTTGCTTTACGTCTATGCCGCCATCGCATTGCTGGTGTTCGTGGTGTACCGAGACCTGCGGGCAGTCCTGGTGTGTTGCCTGCCGCTGACCATCGGCACCTTCGTTGGCTACTGGTTCATGAAGGAGCTGCAGATCGGCCTGACCATCGCCACCTTGCCGGTGATGGTGCTGGCGGTGGGCATTGGCGTCGATTACGCCTTCTACATCTACAACCGCCTGCAGCTGCACCTGGCCCATGGGCAGTCGATCACCAAGGCGGTGGAATACGCGCTGCTCGAAGTGGGTGTCGCCACTATTTTCACCGCCATCACCCTGGCCGTGGGCGTGGCCACCTGGGCCTTCTCGGAACTCAAGTTCCAGGCCGACATGGGCAAGCTGCTGGCCTTCATGTTCATCGTCAACATGGTAATGGCCATGACCGTGCTGCCGGCCTTCGCTGTCTGGCTGGAGCGGGTATTCCCACGTAAGCGCCCTGTGCGCATGATCGGCGCGCTGGTGCATTGAGGAGAGAAGCATGAAGTTCAGGGTTTCATTCACCGCAGCCTTGCTCGCAGCAGCTGTGCCGCTGATGTCTCTTCAGGCCGCGCCGTTGCAGGCCGTACCGGCCGTACAGGCGAGCAATGCCAGGCAGGCCACCATGCTGGCCGCCGGCTGGGCAGGGGCGCGCATGGTGGCCGTGGGCGACCACGGTGTCGTGCTGTTGTCCGACGATCAGGGCATGCAGTGGCGCCAGGCGAGGTCGGTACCGCTGTCCACACCGTTGACGGGCGTGTCTTTCGTGGATGCCAAGCGCGGGTGGGCGGTTGGCCACTGGGGCGCGATCCTGGCCAGCACCGATGGCGGGGAGTCCTGGCAGGTCCAGCGCCTGGCCAGCGAAGAAGACCGGCCACTGTTCGCGGTGCACTTCTTCAATGCCCGGCAGGGTGTGGCGGTAGGCCTCTGGTCGTTGGTGCTGACTACCGAGGATGGCGGCCAGACGTGGGCCGAGCAGCCGGTGCAGGCCCCTCCGGGGGCCAAGCGGGCCGACCTCAACCTGATGGGACTGTTTGCCGACAGCCGCGGTACGCTGTACGCCACGGCTGAGCATGGGCAGGTTCTGCATTCCGAGGACCAGGGGAAAAACTGGCGTTACCTGGATACTGGCTACGAAGGCACCCTGTGGTCAGGCGCGGTGCTGGCTGATGGACGTCTGCTGCTGGGTGGCCAGCGCGGCACCCTGTTGCAGGGTTCAGTGGACGGCAAGGGCTTTCGCCGAGTGCCAACGCAAAGCAAGGGCTCTGTCACTTGCGTTGCGGTAGCCGGCTCTCGTGTGCTGGCAGTCGGGCTGGACGGGCTGAGCGTGCAGAGCAGCGATGGCGGGCATAGCTTTCAGGAAACGCAGACCGCTGATGGCCTTTCACTGACGGCGGCGTTGTTCAACGCCGAAGGCGTACCTGTATTGTTTTCACGCCGAGGGGTAATGCCCTACCAGCAATGAAGGGTTGGCCACTCACTCAGAGGCCAGGCATCGCAAACCGATGCCTGGCCTGTTTCCTTGCCGGGAAAGCGTGCGCACCAGCTCGAGCGGCACGATCAACGGGCAGGCTTGGCGTGGCGCCAAACCCGAAAAAGGGACATGGAGCATCACGGTGCCTCCTTGTATTTTTTGTTCAGGCAGTGGGTTCATGCTAGGTTTCCACTGGCCCTGCGCCTAGGTACGAACTGCACCATTTTCCAGCCGTTCTTTGAGTGATCTGCACAGCCCATGACCAGCACGCCATCACCCTGGCCACGCCCCTCGGAAACCGTTCGCGAGCTCATGCGCAAAGGCGCCGAGCTCGCTCAGGCGCTGCCAGCCGAGTGGGTCGAGCGCCTGAACCAGGCACTGTTCTCTTCGCCCGAAGATGCCAGGTTGCTGGAGGACCCGGTCATCCTCGCGGCGTGCCGGCGCGCCAACCGGGCAGAGTTGCTGCACTGGGCGAATGCCAACCTGCAGCGCCCTGGGGAGCCGGTAGAGCCTTATGTGTCCGCTGACATGGTGGACACGGCCAGGGAGCTTGCACGCAGGGGGTTGTCCGAACTGCTGATGAATGTTGCACGGTCGATACAGAACGCAGCCTGGGACCTGTGGATGAAGATGGCCTTCAGCCTGACGCAGGATCCCGTGGTGCTCGAGGAATTCCTGGAGGTCTCGTCGCGGTCGATCTCGGAATTCATCGACAGCAACATGCGTGTGGTGACGCAGATCATCCTCGAAGAAAAAAGCGTCCAGGCCCATGACGACCCTGTCGATAAACGCAGCCTGGTCAGCCGGCTGCTCGATGGCAGGGATGTGGATGCGGAGCAGTTCGGCAGGCGACTGGGCTACAGCCTGGCTCAGAGGCACCGTGCCTGCCTCGTCTGGAGCGAAACCCCGGACGCCGAGATTCGCCCCTTGGAGAATATGGCGCGCGCCCTGGCGCAGCTCACGGGCACGGGAGCGCCGCTGATCGTGTTCGCGGGCCCTGCGACCCTGTGGGGCTGGAGCAATGCGGCAAAGCCGCTGGACCTGAACCTGCTGCAGGACGTCGCCCGGCAATTTCCGAAGATACGCGCGGCAATCGGTTCGGCGGGCGCGGGGATGAATGGCTTCCGGCGCTCGCACCTGGAGGCCTTGACCACCCAGCGGTTGATGGGCCGTTTGGCGGGCTCACCCGCGGTGGCCACGATCGATCAGGTGAGGATGGTGTCGCTGATGACCCAGGATGCCCGCGCGGCCAGGCAGTTCGTCTCGAACACGCTGGGGCGCTTGGCGATCGAACCAACGGTTCTTCAGCATTCGTTACACGCCTTCCTGGCCAATGGCTGCAACATCACCCAGACCGCCGAGGTGCTGGGTACCCATCGCAATACCTTGCTGCGCCGGCTGGAGCGCGCCCAGGACCTGCTGCCTATCGCGCTTGCCGACCATCGCATCCAGGTCGCCGCTGCCCTTGAGCTGGTGATCTGGAGCACGCCACTCGATGGCGACGAGCAATAGTCCTCATTCCCTTCCGTTGACGCCATAGCGCTTCACGGCTGTTGCCCTGCGCGCGCTCAGCGGGGCGCCCGCCTTGCAATGCCCTGCAGAAACGCATGCTCCAGCACCGTTGCACTCTCTCTTGGCGCGCGCCCTCGTTGGCGGGCGTCGACCATGCCATGCAAGAACGATACGAACATCTCGGTCAGCAACGCCGCGCTGACATCCGCTCGAAACACGCCCTGTCGCTGGCCGCTGAAAAACAACGCATCGAGCCTTTCCACATAGAACCGCAGGTCGTGCTGCTCGCTCATGTGCACAGGGTAGCGGGAGGCCAGGAACGCGACCAGTTCAGCCTGGGCCAGGTGCGCGTGAATCAGCTGACGCAACGCGGCCAGGGGCTCTTTGGCGACCAGCGTGCCGCTGTTGTCGAGGATCTGCATGAGCGTGTCTTTGGCGTGCTGTTCGAGCTGGCTATCGAGGTTGTCTCTGGTACCGCAGTAACGGTGCAGGGTTGCCCGGCTGATGCCTGCCAACACCGCCAGCTCGCCCATGGATGCTCTGGGGCGCAAGGCGACAGCGGCATAGAGGATATTCACCAGCTTGGCGGGAAGCGATGAAAGCGGCAAGTCTGAAGTATCCATTAAGAGTCTTTTATGATTTTTATGAGACACAACAGCAAGGGTTGCTCGACTACCTGGCTTCGCAGGTACCGTTGGGGCGAGTCGGTGAGCCCATCGAGATCGCCAACGCGGCGGTGTTCTTGGCAAGCGATGATTCGAGCTTTGTGAATGGTGCGGAGCTGTTTGTAGACGGGGGACAAGCCCAGATCTGACAGCATAGAAGGACATGTAAAGTAGGTGCGCCAGGCGCACCTCTTACATGAGGCAGACAGCTTTATCCGCTCGGGGTGCCGAACCTACTGGAGCTCTACAACATCGATCCGAGGAGCTGCGCTTAGGCGCACAAAACCCTGCATGGAAAGGCCTGCATCCTATCGGGTGGCCGATGAGCTTAAGCGACACATTAACTCCGACTTCTGTGGAGCTTCCTGGCGGGCTCGACGACGTCATCTCGCTGATGCGCTGCCCGGCGCTCATAATCGGCGAGGCAACACTCGGTATTGGCCAGAACCATCTCCAACTCCGACATACTGCACTGCACAAGTTCCGACCAGTGCTTGAGTGGCATCAGCACCTAAAAGCAAGGACTTGAGTGGATTGATGATGTTGATTTTCACGTCTTCAGGGCAGTTAATGTCCGTCAAACGCACGCTGTAGCACCATTCATTGTCGTACTCCGCGTGCACCCACCTAAACAGTTGGCCGCTCTCAAGATTCAGGTCGTATCCGCTATCCAGATCGCAAGGAAAGCCCATCTGAGTATCGGCGAAATCGATCGGCCATCCCCATTGGCCGATGTGCACTAAGGGCTCTCGATTATCAAGTGCCTCTATACCTTCACCCGCGAGACTGATCTGAACGATGATGTGGCTGCTTGTCGACCGCTTAGGTTTGGACGCAATAGGCAGCGAAATGCCTATGCCCGTGTATACCCAGCCTTCTTCATCCGTCGTTCGGGAGGTGATCCAGGCACCGCTCGGCTTGAAGTATTTGGCGAGCTCCGGCGTCAACAAAGCTCTACTGATTTCCTGCTTGACCAGATCAGCCAGGGTTTCACACTCACCAGCAAGCCTCGACATGAATTTCACCGCATCGGTAATTGACGCTCCAATGCTGATGGGGGATGACGACATCACAGAGAACTCCATAGGAAATGATTAGGCTTGGTGTTGGTCACAGCAGGCAAAGCTGGCGCCTTCGAGTCGAACCCGCTCAGCGGATTCCAGAACACGTGCGTCTGTATAGGAAGCAGGACTGGCGATAGTTGCTGAAATCCCTGGAAACGCTTGATGTCCAACTGGCCAAGGAAGATGGTGACTTGGGTTCGCCATTTGCTCAATCCAGGGTAGGTCTTGCAGTCCAGCTTATTGAGGATCTGAAGCACGTTCAGCCACGAACGCAGGATCAGCCGACCATTCCAAATGTCCTTCTGCGCCAGGGCGTTGAGGCCAACACTCAATTCGGGCCCAATGAACAGGTGGTAAGCGACTTCGCGCTCAGCGTCAGTCAAATACTCATTCCACTGCCGATGGAGCTGATCGGTACCCAAGGGCGCACGCCATTTGAACTCCACGACAATGATTCGTCGCTCCCCGGTCGACCATCCCATCTCAACAAGCAAATCAGGCTCGACCGCTCGTTTCGGCCAAAAGTCCATTCGCAGAAAGCTGACTTCACCAGTGGGGAGGGGCAGGTCTTCACCAATTTCACCTTCGAGTAGTGCACGCCAGAATGCGCCACTCGCTTCTGGAGGCAGGAAATCCAAAGGGCCGGCAATCAGCGCCGTGATTTCATCTTCTTCGCAAACGCGTTTCTCGCCTTCTTCTCGGTGTCCAAGATAACGCTTGTAGAGCTGGCTTTTGTTTCGCCTGAATGCGTGCAGCATGTCGTTGCCGTCTTGTGCAGGAGGGAAGGGTAATCGGCATTCATCGAGACCGGGCCGATGGCTCAAATTATTTCTCTGGTGCCGGCGCACCTTGCCCGGTACCGATTTTGTGTACAACAAACACTGCCACTGCGTAGACGATCCAGTAGACCGCTGCAACGGCTAGGCTGGATAAAAACAGTAATGCCGTGCAGACGATCAGCATGATGATGTAGAGATTGAGCAGGGAGGAGCTACTCACTTTCCGAATGTGATTCAGTCCAACGGCAATCCCCACCATGTAAAGGGTGGTGACGAGGCTCCAGATACGGAATGTCACGGACAGGGCTCTATCCCCTCTGCCGTGGTCTTGCTCGAAGAAGATTGGCCCAAGCAGCCAAAAGACACCGATTGAAAGCGCTATTGTTCCTAAAAAACCCCAGCCGAAATATGTCACTGAAAAGCCGTACTGCCCCTGGCAAAGGCGGCTTTGAAGGAATGGCTTGGTGAGCAGTGCAAGAACGATAGGTATGAGGAATGACATGTGTACGATCCGTCGTAGTAGGTGCGATTTCCTGGGCTCACGAGGTGCAGGCCGAGGAGCTGCAAGGCGGAATGTAGCACAATGCCACCACCTGTCACTCACCTGTGCGTAATCAAGAAGGATCGCCAACGGAAGCTGCTGGCGCCGACCAATAAAGGGTGGGGCATTGGCCACGCCGTCAGAGTTCGACAGTGATGAATAGACGAGGGCGCTTAACCGCATGACGACGATGCCTGCGACGCCGCGCATGCGCCCTAGATCAGTGGCCTGATAGAGGATGATTGGGAGGCTGCTGGCACCGACAACTGTGATAAAGGTGAGGCCGCCAAAGCACTGGGAGTGCCTTTGAGAGGGCGAGGGCACCGAAGGTTCGGGCGTATCGCTCTTCAGGAGCTACTGATAGCCACCTTACGCCTCCGCTCGCCATCGATGAAATGGATTAAAACGTGGCGTTCATCGCCCAAGACAGATTTTCCAGGATCGCTGATTGGGTGTTCTCTGGAAGGCTGGGCCAATACTTGAAGGCGAAGAAATACGCGAGGCCGGCAATCACGTAAATCGTAAGTGCGAAGGCAGGTACGACATAGCGAATGCTGTAGATGAGATCAGCAGTCTTTTTCAGAATGTCGGTCATGGGAAGGGGGCGGAACTAGATCGATTGAAGGGCGAGTATGCGGCTTGGCGCTTGGGAATCTCTTCGCCAAGCCATGTTGGGCCGCTGTGTTACACGACCAATATTTTAGCAAGCTAAGCAACTACAGTGCCAGAGACATTCTGTCGCACATCGGCATCCTGAATGATCTCGCGCAGCATCTTTAGCTTTGATGTGCGTGAAGAGACACCGTAGGAACGACTCGCTACAATTCGGATATCTCATGATGGCCTAAAGCAATTACTGCAGGCGGGTCGGGCACTAGCAAATCTACGGGGGAAACATGGATCTGGTTGTTCCGCGAAACCGGTCACTCGAAGACCTGTTGTCGAATGCATCAAGCGCTGATTTGGACGTATTGGCTGACCTCATTACCGATAACGGTAAGGGCAGGGTAGCTCTTGACAGCAAGGTCAAGGCCGCCATTCTCAGTCACAAGGCGCAGGGTAAGCTGCAATCGATTTCTGATGTGCTTGAGGCCGAAATCCGTTCGTTTGGCAGCAACAGCATCGCCACGTTCTTCCGGTCGAGTGGAGTGGCATACATGGAGCTCGCGACGGATGTGGCGAAAAAGCTGGATGGAAAACCCGGCTCATCTCATGACATATATGCCGTTGAAGAAATGATTATCGGCCTGGCAGTCAAGAAATACATCGGGGACGTGGCGGCGGTGGACTACCGGGATATCGCAAAGCTTTCGGCGTACATCGCTCAGATCGTGAAAGGCCTGATTTCCGCCGCGGGCGCAATTGGCGGCATTGCGGCTACCGGTGGAGCTGCAGGCGTGGCTGGGGCCGTGGGTGGTCGCCTGCTTTCGCTGGCAGCCCCTCCATTGGCGCTTGGCGCTGCTGGGGCTGCGATCTACCAAGCCACGTCACCTGCATTTCGCATCACCACTCCTGCAGTGCTTCAGGTGGCCAAAATTCGCCGGGCACGATATGAAGCAGATTTCGCAACCTATTCGGAGAAACTACGCGCATGTCTGTGATAAATGAAGAGCTGCTGCGCTCCCTTCCAAACCTTCCGGATATCCTAGCCAAGCTCAAAAGCGGGGAGTATGAGTTATTTGGCGGTGTGGTTCGCCATGCCAAAGGGACTGAGAGAGGCGGGCAGATCGTTGGGCACCTTCTCTTCCCAGGAGATAGCCAACAAACCCAAGCGCAACTCCAACAGCTCCAGGACACCCTCTCGAATGGGTTGGGTTCGC
The DNA here is from genome assembly GCF_002759075.1 of Pseudomonas sp. 382. Lineage (NCBI taxonomy): Bacteria > Pseudomonadati > Pseudomonadota > Gammaproteobacteria > Pseudomonadales > Pseudomonadaceae > Pseudomonas > Pseudomonas sp. 382. The sequence goes on along the minus strand of NZ_PEMX01000037.1, from coordinate 4,050 downwards.
TTCAAACCGGGATGGATCACCTGCAGCAGAGCATGAGCGTGCTGCAAGGCTTGCAGACAGCTAATCTGGTTATGACCGGCCTGAACCTCGCGGTGACCACAGCAGGGTTTGTGATCGTATGTCAAAAGCTGAACAAGATCAGCTCACAGATCCAGGCTCAATCTCAGACTATTGCTGAGACATGGAACTTGGTCAGCGAGGCTCACGAGCGTGGCCAGCTAACGGATGAAGCGCAGTTTCGATCGTTGCTGCTTTCCGCCCGGCAGTTCTGTGAAGAGGGAGACGTCCAGCAGCTCAAAGCGCTCATCCCTGCTTTCCACAAGGAGTATCAATTTACGAAGCTCATTCTTGAGCGGCACGCCGCTATACCTGCAAGCACCGTTCAGCGCCTGAGTGACATCAAGTTGCTGCAAGATCGCCTGGTCAACCTTGGCCTTGCGTTGTCACACGTTCAGGCTAAATCAGGCGCGGTGAAATACGCTCATGAGTCGTTAGCCCAGCTAGAGGCGGATATCCGGACGTTGAATATTAACCGCATTGAGGGTTTGACCAGCGACCGCGCCGCCGCGTCCGCGATCTCCCAAAAGCAATTCGCCGATGTGACAGACTTCTTGCAGCACGGGAAGCAGATGATGCCCGCGCTGGCCTACCAGGCCGAGGTCATTACCCTGGAAACCAAGCACCCGGGCCTACTGCAGAAGGCATCCACCTCGCGAGAGATCATGTTCCTAGCTGCCTGAGTCGTATCAGCCTCAGAGCATGGTTAGCAGCGCCATCGAGTCGAAGGCGATGGTGTTCGTTAGAACACCATCTGCTTGCCTGGTTGCTTCAGCTGATGCCGAGCAGGTACTTGCAATAGTCTCAAGCGGCGCCAGAAAAGATCGCACCAACGGTCAGCGTGATGAGTGCAGCAGCCCTGCGACCTAAGCGGCTCATGAGCATTGCGGGTTCCCACCCTTCAAGGCTGGCAGTGGAGTCGGTCACCTTGGGTGAGTACAGCAACGCTAGTAACAGTGGGACGCACCCGATTCCGAGGGCTGTGATGAAGGGAAGTGGGATCAACGCCTGAGGGTAGGTCTTCATGGCTGCATAGCTACCTACCGCCAACACTATGCCGATCAGAAGAGGGCCCCAAATCATCTTCAACGAAAAGGCTAATCGGTCATAGCGCGCGGTGGCCAAGCTTTGAGCTGCGGTGGTCTCATCCAGCTTGAGGAGGAGGTCATCGCATCGTTGCACCGGCCAACACAGAGCGCGGCGCCGAATGAGTTCGAGTGGAACAACACGCCGTGGGATGTGTTGGTCGCTATCTCCGCCAGGATGCATCGTCATCCGCTGCCAACTTGGTATCTCCAAAAGTCTGCTGCCAACCAGGCTAATTCCAGAGCCCACCAGAAAATCCTGGCAAGTTGACGGGAGGATCCAGCGGCTTGCGGTAGGGCGGGGACGCCAAAGGAGTACAAATGTTCCCTCTGCGCATAGCCAGGTTATACGGCTGTGCAGAGGCGCTCCCGCCCTGGAGGATGCCTGATAACAACAAGCATGTTTGCTGAGCCAAACCCATGCCAGCTTCATACTTCAGCGCTAGAGAACCTTCTCATGACGCAAGCGGAGCGCGCCGGAACGAGGATGGAAAGCCCGAAGGGCCAAGACCCTGATTTCACCGCGAGGCCCACCCAAAACTATATCGTACTGGCGTATTTGCGAAGCCACTCTGATGCCGGGAGATGCTTACCGATGCCAATATCCGGCCACGTATTGGCATCCTGTAGGGGCTCAGCGATACTGACCGCACTGAGCGGACTTTGCTGTAGTCGCCTCAAAATGCTAGTCGTGAACCTGCCGAAAAGATCGACCATGGTGTTGCCCGCGTACCCGCCAGTACCATCCATCAAAGGCAGCAGCAGACTCTGAGGGGTAATATCTGAATTCTGACTGCGTCTGAACTGGGCGTAACGACGGAAATAGGCCGCGAACTGAGGATGCAAAGGAAAGCGCAGGCGAGGGTAGTGAGGGCTTTCAAACCATGCCGGTGAGGTCTGTTTTTTGCCTGTCGTTCGGGAACCCGCGCCGTCGGCTTTGAAGCTCGAAAACGTGAGTCTCAGTACCGATGATGACCCCAGCGCGCGCAGCGGGACGTCAGAGTAGATGGCCACAGCTGCGACGAGGAGCCACGGCTGCAACTGCTTATCGTGCTCGGCCAGGGATACTGCCGTCGACATCAGATCTGCCAGCTGGGCCAGCGTAAAATTCGTCCGTGTTTTCCTCCGGCGAGCCTCGAAGTCTGTCGGTTTTAGACCATCGAACGGATTCTGTGTCGTTGTAGTCAGAACGGTACCTAGATAGTCGAAAAAAATCCCTCCCACCGTGCATGAATACCTGTCGGTGCTGATCGGTTCCGAGTGCGAAATCTGATCTTGACTCTGGTATGGAGGCTGACGACGGGATGGAATCGGTTGGGACGGAATCGCCTGCGAGCTGCTTTCTGACTATCGGGCGCCAATTGTCATTAATTGGCTTAACCGCGAACACTGCTTTGCCCAGTAGGTAACGTGTCCCACCAGTCTTAGAGATCCACGACATGGGTAGGCGCATGACGAAGTGCATGAACTCCCTGGCATCCGTTTCTTGCCATTCCGGGATCGACTTGTGACGAATTGACCAGCTCCAATGCATCATCGTCTCGAGCACTGGGCATACCATCTTGTAGTGCCTTGGAGTGAATTGCGGCCGTTGGCACTGCTTGGTCAGGAAGTCGATCCCGAAGCGCCACGTTTGAAATGCCTTCAGTTCGGGGTCTAGGGTATCGAGCCGCGTTCGGACGTCGTTATTGATTGGGCGCTCCAGGCCTTGATGGTCACCCAGCAGCACAAAAGGCGGGAACAAAGGGTATGGCACGAAGGAATCCATCGGTTTCGCTGATTTATCCGCTGCCTTCGCTGGTGAATCGTGCGGTGCGCTGGACGCCGGCTGAGGCTGTCGCGAAATGAGGCGACTAGCCCTAAGCGTTGTTTCACAAGGGCTCTAGCCGATGCCCTGCCAATTTAAGCGACTTTTCTTGGGATAGTCGCTAGATTAAACATTATTTTTGTGGATTGTCGCCTTATTAAGCATCAACAACAACGAATACCATTTTGTCGAGGATATCTCCCATACGAAGGTAGTTCGGCTGTCATGAAATTAGTCCAAAGTTAGATCAGTAGATTTATTGGCCCTATCTCCGCCCCCGATGGGCGGTCTACCCAGTTGTGGTCGCTAACCCCGGAGGCCGTGGCATGCGCCTACCTAGACAGGCAAAGACGGCGTAGCCGGACACTCGCGCTGCGGCCAAAACAGAATTCTCCGGTCTCCGCACATAACAAACCGCAATCTCCATCCCTCCTTGCTGGGCAATCTGGCTCGGTGGAAGCCTTTTTGCGCAGAGTGTTGTGTTGGTGGCTGCATCTGTTGTACCCACCAATAAGTGATCCGTTTCGTCCAGATTTCTCTAGGCTCTGTACGAAAAGAGATGTCGCAAACACCGCATGGAGCAAGCCAGTGAGACCATGGCGGCATAACTTTTCGCGAGCTTGTCGAAGCGAGTCACGATCCGACGGTTCTCTTTCAGCCAGCCGAACATGCGCTCGATGATGTTGCGCTGTCGGTATTTGGGCCGGTCAAACAGTCTTGGTAAGCCAGGCTTGGGCTTGCGCTTCATCGAGCGCAGCGGGATGACGGGTTGCATTCGATATTGGTCGCAGTAGCGGCGTAGCGCTTCTGCGTCGTAGCCCTTGTCGGCAAGCAGCCATTTGCAGCGCTTGCGCGGGCGGCCACGTTGGCTCGATGGAATGCTGACCTCGTCCAACAGTGGTTGTGCGTAGCTGATGTCACTGGCTTGACCGCCAGAGAGGAGAAAACGCAGCGGTGTTCCGTTGGCGTCGCATAGCATGTGGATTTTGGTTGTCAGGCCACCGCGACTGCGGCCTAGAGCATGATCGGCAGGCTCGTCAGGCCCCCTTTTTTCCCGGCGCCAGATGAGGCTCGGGTTGCGCGTACTGCGGTTGAGTCGAT